>NZ_VRUV01000892.1:0-1106 GCF_008039455.1 Methylobacterium sp. WL116 | reverse complement strand
GCGCAGCGAGGCGAGGTTGGCGGCGACCTCCGCGGGCGGCAGGTCGCGCCGCAGGATCGCCTCGGCCTCGTCGAACCGGCCCTTCAGGCCGAGCACCAGGGCGAGGTTGCCGCGCACCCGCGCGTCGGCGCCGGGCCGCGAGACCGCCACGCGCATCGTCTCCTCGGCGCGGTCGAGCTGGCGCGCCAGCGCGTAGGACAAACCGAGATTGGACAGGACGGAGGGCTCGTCGGGGCGGATCTTGAGGGCCGCTTCGTAGAAGCTCTGCGCGCGGGCGTGATCGCCGAGCTGGTCGGAGACGGAGCCCTGCGCCGACAGGATGCGCCAGTCGGGCTGCGCCGGGGAATGGGCGTTCTGCAGCACGTCCTGCGCCTCCTGCAGCCGCCCGACCTCGACCAGGGACTTGCCGTAGGCGCCGAGCACCGCCGTGTTGCGCGGGTTCCGCAGGGCGGCCTGCTGCAGCACCGCGCTCGCCTGGGCACGCTGGTCGGTGGCCCGAAGCGCCTGCGCGTAGCGCATCGCGATGCCGAGATCGTTCGGGTTGGCGGCGTAGGATTCGGCGAGCGACTCGACCTGCCCGGCCGCGATGCGCGGGGCGTCGATCGAGCCGGTGGTCTCGGGCGAGCGCGACTGGCACCCGGCGGCCACGAGGGTGACCAGGCAGGCGGCGACCAGGCGGGGGGCCGAACCCCGGGCGAACGGGGCCGTATTCGGCCGGAGGGCCGCGATCATGGAATGCTCCGTCGAGGTCCGGCAGGAGGTTCTTCCCGTGCCGGACGGGACGGTGATAGAGCGTTAACCCTAACCCGGGGTTAAGCGCCCGGCCCGGCCAGGACCGCATGACAGACACCGCACCGTCCCTTCCGCCCCTGTTGCCGGCCGGAACCTCCGGCATCCCGATCTCCCTGGTCGCGAAGGACGGGTGGCCGAGGATCGAAGCCGGCCTCGACGCCGCGCAGCGGACCTATGCGGGGGCGATCGGCTTCGCGGCCAAGCCCGGGCAGGTCGAGTCGCTCGCCGAATCCTACGCCGCCAACCCGAACGATCTCGGCATCGCGATGCGCTACGCGCAGGCGCTTCGGGCCACCGACCAGCGTGCCCAGGCG
>NZ_VRUV01000891.1:0-1112 GCF_008039455.1 Methylobacterium sp. WL116 | reverse complement strand
CTCGACCTCGTGACGCCGGAGGCGACGGGCGATGCGCTGCGCAAGGCGATCCGGCAGGCCTTGGCCGCGCGCACGGTGCTGGCCGCACGGGGCGGGCTGACGCGGCAATTCGCCCGGCTCGGCACCGCCCTCGGCCTCGCCGCGGGCCAGACCGATGCGTCGCTGGTGGAGACGATCCTGAACGGCGGGATCTCCGACAAGCCGGCCTTCGCCGAGCGCCTGCGCACCGGCAAGGCGACCGACGAGAAGCTCGCCGACGGCCTGCTCGCGGCCGAGGCCGCCGACGGCCGGCCGGAGGCGCTCGACCTCTATCGCGCGGTGTTCTTCACCGCCAAGGACGAGCCGAAGGCCGACAAGAGCCTGGGCACCAAGGCGGCCTCCGAGGACGTGCGCGCGGCGCTGATCGACGAGCGCGACCGGCTCGCGCCGCTGTTCGACGCCCTGCGCAGCGCCCGGGCGCTCGCCCGCACCGAGGCGCTGTTCACCCTCGCCGCCGAGATCCACCGCCGGATCGAGGCGCAGAAGGCCAAGCTCGGGGCGCTGGATTTCGACGACCTGATCCACAAGACCCTCGACCTGCTCGCGCGGGTCGACGCCGCCTGGGTGCTGTACAAGCTCGACCGCGGCGTCGACCACGTGCTCGTGGACGAGGCGCAGGACACCAACCCGCAGCAATGGCAGATCCTCGACCGGATCACCGCCGAGTTCGCCACCGGCGCCGGCGCGCGCGAGACCCTGCGCACCCGCTTCGCCGTCGGCGACCCCAAGCAGTCGATCTACAGCTTCCAGGGCGCCGAGCCGCGCGAGTTCGCGACGATGCACGGCAAGTGGAAGGGCGAGGCGCGCTCGGCCAAACTCCGGTTCGAGGACGTCGACCTGAAGCTGTCGTTCCGCTCGACCCTCGGCGTGTTGCGGGCGGTCGACGCCACCTTCCACCTGCCCGAGCACTACGACGGCCTCGGCTTCGACGATGCGGCGGTCGGCACCGTCCACACCACGGCGCGGGCCGGCGCCGGTGGCGAACTCGGCGGTGATCCGGTCGAGGATCTGCCATTGCTGCGGGTTGGTGTCCTGCGCCTCGTCCACGAGCACGTGGTCGACGCCGCGGTCGG
>NZ_VRUV01000890.1:0-1131 GCF_008039455.1 Methylobacterium sp. WL116 | reverse complement strand
CGCCGTATCCGTCGAGGACGAGCCGCGGCGTCGTCCCGTCGGCGCCGGAGACCCGCAGCACCGTCTGGGGCGGCGCGTCGGGAAGCGCGCCGGCATGGGTGCCGATCTCCACCGGCCCGGCGATCCGCCCGAGGGCGAGCCGGCCGGTCGCCGCCGAGACCGAGAGCGCGGTCGAGAAGCTCGCGCCGTCCGGGCTCACCTTCAGGGCCACGTCGTCGGCGCCGAAGGTGCCGAGCAGCGCCCGCGTCGAGAACCCGGTCTGGAACGCCAGGCCGGCATCGCGCGCCGCCGCCTGCTTGTTGAGGGTGAGCCGCACGCTGCCCGAGCCCGGCGTCGCGTCGTCCCAGGAGAGCAGAGCGGCCTCGGACTTCACCGCCAGCCGGTTCACGGCGTCGGCCGCGGTGCCGATCCCGAGGCGGGCGAGGTTCTGGAGGCTCGCCAGGGTGGCGCGGAAGCTCGTCCAGGCGCTGCCGGTGAAGATGTAGAGGTCGCCCTCGTCGGCCACGAAGGCGAGCCAGCCCGGTCGGGGCGCGAGCCCGACCCAGACCCCGTCCCGGAAGCAGGCGACCTGGCCCGACAGCCCGGCCCAGGCCCCGGTGGGCGCGGCCGCGACGACAAGGTAGCGGTCGCCCTCGGCCGGGGCGGCCGGCGGCGCGGCGAGGTCCTTGTCGAGGCAGGCGAGCTGCACCAGCGCGTCGAGCTGCACCAGGGCCTCGTTGTGGGTGACGTGCTTCTGCGCCTGGTTGGCCGCGATCAGCGGCAGCGCGAGGTTCTGCGTGGTGTCCGGCATCGGCGGGCTCCGTCGAGGGATCGAGGTGTCAGCCCCGGCGCACGGCGACGCGCGCGCGGGTGGCCGGGCCCGGCCCGAACACCGCCCCGACCTGCGCGACGGCGATGTCGAGCACCGCCTGCGGGCCGCCGAAATCCGCGGCCTCGTCGGCGTAGAGCAAGCTCGGCCCGGCGGCGGCGAGGCTGCGCAGCCCGTGGCCGTCGGCGGCGAAGACGGTGACGGCGTAGGCTTCCACCGCCTCGTCGAGGGGAATGTCCGCGACGTCCCAGCTGTCGGCGTCGCGGCGCGCCCGGCGGATCCACGACAGGCGCACGCCGCCGGGCTCGCGCCGGGCGCGGAGG
>NZ_VRUV01000088.1:0-12633 GCF_008039455.1 Methylobacterium sp. WL116 | reverse complement strand
CCCCTTCCCTCTGAGGGGTACCTGATGCCCTTGCTCGGGGGTGCCACTGGGTACCGTGGGTGGCATGAGATCTCCCCTGGAGCACCCAAATGGGTCCGGTGGCGCAGAGCCGTAGACCCACTGCCGACATGGCTGTGCGATAGGACCGAATGGTTGCAATGACGGTGACATGAGGTCGGCGGCCGGAGGGGGGCGAGTGAGGGGACAATACCATCACCAGCTGCTCGAGAGGATCGAATGGCTCTACCTAATGACCCCCTGGTACCCTTTAGGTGGGAGGTAACTAGTAGAGCGATTTCAATGAGATAGGCAGGCGATGGCCGGCGACCGTCTCCGCCGCGTCGCTCATGATGCGAGCAACCTTGTCCGCCTTCGAGCGGGCGACCATCAGGCCATCGTGCATCGGTAGAGCCGTTATCTTCTGGTCCGCGAGGTCCAGTAGCGCCTTCACGATCACCTGGGACTCGGTGAACATCAAGCTAAGCCCGATGCCCGTCTCGAAGATCGGCGCCAAAGCTGGATGCGCAGCGACGATCGCGGCCTGAAGCTGCGGCCCCGAGGTGCCTGGAGGAAGCTCGCCACTGGTGCCCCGTGGGACACGCGTGAGGGGGGTCCGCCGGAACAGCATCGCCAGTACCGCCTTCTTCACCCCCGCCCGCCACGGCGCCCCTGGGAGTCCGGGAAGGCCTGCGTAGAGGTCGCCGGGCGGCGGCGTGAGATTAGCGCGGAGGTACGCGAGCCGCACGAACATTGCGTCGAAGTCCAGGTCCGCAACCGGTTCTCCCTTGATGCGGATTCGGTGGCGTTGGTCCTTAGCGAGTGTCTGCCACCAGCCCCCGAATAGGCGCCCCCCGAGGTCGAAGCGCTCGGTTCCCTCGGGATCATCAGGCTGGACGTTAAAATGCCGACGAAGGAACGGGAAGCTGGTCGGGCAAGGTTTGCCCTCGTGATCCTCCAAGCTGATGTCGGACGAAGCGAGGAAGGCGTTGATCGCCTTCATCTCCGACCGGTACCGGTGGGTCTCGTCGGTGTCCGCGTAGTCTATCAGCTCGCGGCTTTCCTCTCGGCCGGCAAAGTCGCGCTCCACTTTGCCGAGATAGATGGTCTCGCGGCCGGGCTCCTGGCTGAAATGATGAAGCCCGATCTTAGTTTTGCGCAGAGTGGAAGCCCAGTTTTCGCTGATCGTTATTGAACTCGATGTCCCCTTACGGCTGGAGCGATGGAGTGAGAGCACCGAGTCGCCGTAGCTAGCTAAGAGTTCGACTACGCTCGGCATATTGCCGAAGCCTTTGCGGTCGTAACGCGTGTGCTTCTGCTTGGCCGCCCTCAGACTTACGCCAACGGTAGGGGGCTCCAAACCAAGCGCGACGGCGTATGCCAAGTTGGCGAAAACGGTCCTGGCGATAGCGTCGCGGCTTTGTCTGTCCTTCTCGCGCATGCGGCGGACACGAGGCGTTCCGACGTAGGTCCAATGGCCTATGATGTTGTCACCAACGGCCCGGACCGTGAGAAGACTACAGGTCAACCACGGATTGAACATATGCTCATGGCGAGCATTATGTGAGTCCCTTGACCCCTCTGCCGTATCACTCGCTTGCGAGACCACCGCGCCTACCGTCTCCACATTGGCAGCATCCTTCCGCCAGTCAGGCCGTAGCAGCATCGCTCCCTCCCTGTGTCGAGAGGGCGAGCGTAGATTTAAGGCTGAGGACGGCCGGCAGGTGTGCCTCGCGGACATGCTCGCACGCCTCCTCCAGCATCAGCCCGAGGTGCCGAAGCGCCAACCCGGCGGAACGAGGATAGCGGTCGTATCGGGACCCCGGCCCATAGACCACGTGGGAGCCGCTCGCGAGTCGAAAGACTGCCTTGGCCGCCTGGACCCGCCGGTACTCTGTTGTCTCGCTGCCGGGGGAAACGGAGTCTTCCGCGATGGCGGCGCAGACCGCGAGGTAGTTCACTAGGAGCCGCCGTGGTGCGATTCCGGCCCGGCGCAGGCGAGCGAGGGAGGCACGCGCCTTTGCCGGTGGATCTAGCAGTTCGTTCACGTCCACGATCCGCTCCACGGGCCCAGAATCCGCCATGAGGCAGTCCAGGGCGTGCATGGCCGCCACCACCCAAATGTCGTTCGGGTGAGTCTTGAGGAAACGCTCGGCGGCCTTGCGGTACGGGTCGAGGACGGCGGCGGGATATGTCTGCTTCCAGTGGCAGCCGTGTCGGTTGGCTCGTTGGCAGCATCGACGGCAGTAGAGAAGGGACAAGCCCTTCCCCGCTAAGGCAGCTGGTGGCCGTCCGCACCCCGCCGCAACGCAGACCTGGAGAGCGCCATCCGCCCGATAGGCCGTCCGCTCGCGGAGTGCGACCGTGCCCGGTCGGAGCCCCCGAGCGTTCGCTATTGCAGCGCGACGGTTCACGCGCGAACCACCGCCTGCCGATCCTCCTCCAGTCCGTCCATCGCCATGCGGAGGAGTTGCTTGGCGGCTTCCGTCTTGTCTCCTGGAGTGCCGGGGAAAAGTGCATCGGGTGCGTCCACCACGGAGATGATGATTTCGCCGTAGTTCTCGACCGTGTCGTTGGCGGTGCGCCGGTTGTTCCGTGAGAACACAATGTTCGCACACGTCAGATTGAGCGTGTCGCCGTCTGCATAACCAAAGTCTTCTTCGGACTCCGCTCCGGCGATTAGCCTGGAGAAGACCGTTCCCGCGCTCCGGGCCTTCCTCCCGAAGACCTTCACGTAACGCCGGCCGTTGGTGGCGTCCACGAAAACACTCTGCCCGCACACCACGATGAGCAACAGCATGGCATAGGCGCCTGGGTTGCAGCGGCACCGGAGAGCTTTGCCGTCCTTATCCTCTAGGTTGAACTCGATGACTGGGAGGCCGCCTGCCTCACCTTCGACGGCAATACGAGTGATCCCGCTGACCTCCGCCAGAAGCAGAAGCCGCAGTGTCTGAGCGGAGTACGGTTGAGTGAGGAACTGCCGCAAGCCAGCGAGAGCGACAGCGAGTTGGTCGGTCGAATGAGAGTTCATGGCGATCCTGACAGCGGGGGGGAGTTCCATTTACGAGCCGATACATAGTGCTAAAATTGTCATTTCAAGCGGAAATTGATGGGCGATAATTGCTGCTGAGTCGGCCTTTCGTGCGATCCCTGTTCAACTCACCGGGGTGGTCCTGCCGGTAATCCCTCAACCGGGGCAGACACCTCTGCGCCGAGGACCAGCCTGCTGCCCGCACTGGGCGCGCCACGGCGGAGCTTTGCCCGAACCGCAGCCGAGCCTATGCAGCGTGAAGCCGACATCGCGGCCACCGATGCCGCGCACATGGACGCCACCGCCGCCTTCACCCTCGCAACCGGCATCAGCCTCGCGCTACACCTGTGGCGTGTGCGCATCGGCAGCTCAAAAGTGTTGGCTACCTAGGGTGATGCTCTAGGCGCTCGTTTAGGTTCAGATATGCTGCCGGCGCCACTCGAAGCCCGCCGCAGGCCCATGAAGATAAAGTCCGTTCGCATTCAGAATTTGCGGTCGCTAAGGGATCAGACCATCGGGCTAAGCGATTATACCTGCTTGGTCGGTGCCAATGGAGCGGGTAAATCGACTATCCTCTGCGCTCTTAATATATTTTTCCGAGAGACGGAAAATAGCGCAACAAGCCTGAGCCACCTCGATGCAGAAGACTTTTATCAAAAAGATACCTCCCAGCCCATCGAGATCACTGTAACCTTTGAAGCGCTCAACGAGGCGGCCCAGGATGACTTCAAGGATTACTTTAGGCAAGGACAGTTGATCATTACGTCCCGCGCCAACTACGATGCTACGGCGGGTCACGCGGTCGTAGTCCAGTATGGCAATCGGCTGGGCATGGAAGCCTTTGCTCCGTACTTCGAGCGAGCATCGGACGGCGCTAAGGCGTCAGAACTGAAAGAGATTTTCCTGCGCCTCCGGGGCGCCCACGATGGTGTGAAGGCCGCCACCTCGATGGCTGACATGGCCGCAGCTTTCCGCGAGTTCGAGACCGACCATCCTGACCTTTGCGTCCTTCTTCCGAGCGAGGATCAGTTCTACGGGGTGAGCCAAGCGGTGGGCCGGCTCAGAGCCTATGTGCAGTGGGTCTACATCCCGGCGGTGAAAGATGCCGCCGATGAGCAAGCCGAAGCGAAGAACACGGCATTCAGTCGGCTCTTGAGCCGGACAGTCCGGGCTCGCGTCAACTTCTCGGAGAAGATGAAGGGCCTTCGGGACGCCGCCGAAGCTCAGTACCGCGAGATGGTAGCTGCCGAGCAAGGCGCTCTCGATGAAATATCAGCGGCTCTCCAAGGGCGTTTGGCGGAGTGGTCGCACCCGGAGGCAACAGCGAAACTGCTTTGGCACCAAGACACCAAGACCTCCATTCGGCTTGAGGAGCCGTCCGCGAGACTGCTTGCAGGTGATGGCGAGTTCGAGGGCCAGATATCGCGCTTTGGGCACGGCTTGCAGCGCTCCTACATTATGGCGCTTCTGCAAGGCTTGGCGTCTAACGACGATGAGCAAGGCCCGAAACTGATCCTCGGGTGCGAGGAGCCGGAGCTATATCAGCACCCGCCACAGGCTCGGCACCTAGCGTCGGTTCTGCAAAAGCTGAGCGACAGCAACTCACAGGTCATCATCACCACGCACAGCCCGTTCTTCATTGAGGGCCGTGGGTTCGACAGTGTGCGACTTGTCCGCAAAGATCGGGCTCAACGCATGTCGCGCGTGACCAGTGCAAGACTTGAAGATGTAAGCCGGCGCTTGGCAGAGGTAACCGGGGAGCCATTGCTGGCGAGAGATGGAATCCTGGCGAAGCTGCATCAGGTCATGCAGCCAATGCTCAATGAAATGTTTTTCGCTCCCCGCATCGTTCTCGTCGAGGGCTTAGAGGACGTTGCCTACATCAACGCCTGGATGGTGCTCACGGAACGGTGGGATACTATGCGGAAGCATAGCTGCCATCTAGTCCCTGTTAACGGGAAGAGCGAGATCATTCAGCCGCTTATCGTGGCTGATGCGCTAGGCATTTCTGCGTTCGTCGTCTTTGATGGTGACGGAGACAAACTTGCCCATGTCAATCCAGATACTGCTAGGTCTAGGCGTATTGTACATGAGCGAGACAACCAAGCGCTCTTAGCTCTGTTAGGCGCTACAGGGTGGGCGCCATTCCCGACTGAGACCTATTGGCACAATCGGTTTGTGATGTGGCACACGGACTTGGCGAAGGTCGCGGAGACCGAGGTTGGTGCGGAGCGCTGGTCTCAGTCCGCAGAGGCTGCCAGCCGCCTGTATGGCAACGCTGGCGGCCTTAAGAAGAACTCCCTCTATGTAGCGGCGCGGCTCGATGCGCTCCACAAGGGCGAATGCCGACCGGCATGTTTGGAGCGGCTGTGCGACTCGATCTTGGAGTTCTGCACGGCTCACTAGATAGCTGCCGCCACGGGGGTCCGGGCAGTCACACTTTAGTACCGCTCGCCGGTGTACTTGCCGGCGGCGTTGAAGCTGAAGGATCGATCAAAGCCGAAGGCGTTCCATAGCCTATCGAAGACTGGCCGTAAGACCTCCTCATCAGTTTGTTGCGGGTCTGTGATGACGGCCTCGGGCAAAAGCAGCACATCGGTCCGCGTCGGCCGTTTTAGGTCGAAGGCCCGTCCAGAGCTGGAGAGATTGTGGCCGCGAACTCCGATGAGTGAGAGGAAGACGTAGAGCGGCAGCTCGACACCCTTCTTCGTCAGCTTCTCGCGATAGCTCTGCAAGGCCTGTAGAGCAGACCATTCAACTGTCGAGGCGGGGATGAACCATCCGTCTTCACCCTTGTGGCCTACGGTGGCAGCCCCCTCGATGATGCCGGAGCGGAAAAGCATCGCGTAGCCGTAGGTGCCGTCAGGGTCTTGCTCCTGGCCGGAGAACGTCGCGAAACCTTCCAGGGTATGGCGGGCATTGAAACTGCCGCCCGCGAGGCCGAAGGGAAAAATGAGGTCGTGGTTACGGTCTATCCCGACATCCCGCTTCGCCGCGAACGTCTCTAAGGGGACCACATGAAGGACGGCCTTGGCACCGCTTCGCAAACCTACGGGTCCTTCACCCGCTTCAATGATGCTCAGCCTTTCGTTCCTGAACCGGCGAATGCGATCATGTACACCCTCGGCGGACAGGAAGGCAGCCCGCAACTCTGTCACGTCCAAGGCGGTCTTCCCGGCGTTGGTCCGGCCGTAGAAGTGCCCGTGGTTGCGGAACGTCACCCGATGCGGCCCGAGGTAGCTGCGCGGGATTCTCACTAAAAGAAGACCCTTGCCGCTCGGCCCCGCTAGCCACCGTACCTCCACCCTCGGCAAGCGAGGCTCAAGGCCGGACCGTAGGCTGCCCTCCAGGCGCAACACCTCCGCATCCGGGTCCGCCAACTCGATGCCAGGAGCGCCCGTAGCCTCGCCCTGCGCCTCCGTGATGCCGAACACGATGTCGCCGCCGGCCGTGTTGGCGAGGGCGGAAACGTCCGCCAGGAACTCGCGCTTGTCGTCGTCCTTGCCGCCCACTAGGGCTTGCTTAAAGTCCAGCGTACGCCCTTCCCGGAGGCCCGCTTCCACCATCGCCTCTACATCGCTGAACGTCAGCGCGTCGATTGCCTGCGGGAGCATCGTGGCACCTGTGCGAATTGGGCGAGGGAGAGACGGGACACGCCCTCCTCTCCTGCTAAAGTAACCGCCTACTCAGGCCACCGCAAAGCGCTCGCGAAGCTAGCTCGGTCAACGCCCCCTCCGTGCTGTTGCGCCCAGGGCCCCCCGCGGTAACCTTGCGTCATGCCCGAGCCGAGTCGCATCGCCCGCCTCCGCATCACCCTGGACGACACCGAGCCCACCATCTGGCGGACTGTCGAGGTGCCTCTCGCGGCTAGCCTCAAGCTCCTTCATGAGGTGATCCAGGCGGCGATGCCTTTCCAGGACTATCACCTCTTCCAGTTCCGCGAGGGGCCGGTCCGATACGCCATGCCAGACCCCGAGTGGTCTGACGGAAACACCCGCAGCGCGAAGACCACCAAGCTCGGGGCACTCGTGGCCCAGGGCACAACCGCCTTCGCCTACACCTACGACTTCGGGGACAACTGGCAGCACACGATCACGGTCGAAGAGGTCGGCCCGGCGGACCCCGATGTCGCCTACCCGCGCTTCCTCGACGGGGCGAGGCGGGCACCACCCGAGGACGTGGGCGGGACGATGGGCTTCGAGGAGTTCCTTGAAGCTGTCACCAAGCCTCGGCACCGCGATCGCAAGCGGATGCTCGATTGGTACGGCGGCCCGTTCGATCCTGATGAGCTGGACCGGGAGATAATAGAGGCCGGCATGGCGAAGCTGGCTCGGCGCCGTGCCATCGGGCAGGCAGCGTTCGCGAAGAGCCGAGGTCGGCCGTGAAGTCCCTCAGCGGATGAGGGCGAAGCGGGGAAGCGGGCCGTGAAGCCACTAAGCTGTTTCAAGATCTTCGATAGCAAGCGTAAGCCGTGCCCGCATGATTATGGTTCCGGCTTGATCTCGAACGCTCGCCAAAAATATTTGACCGTCTGAGGAGGTGTCTAGTAGCTCGGAGAAGCGCTTCAAAACATGACCCAGCTTCTCTCGCGCTGCTCCTTCGTCTGCTAATTCAAAGCCTTTCTTGTCGCGCACGAAATTTGTGCCGTCATGAAGGTCGATATAGAACAGCGGCATCTTATGCGCCTAAGCCTGAGGTTGGTAATAAGGCTGTGTACTGCCTACGGGCTCGTTTTGCGATGATGCCACGCCTGCATGTTGCATGCCGCCTACCCTTCATCCCGCAAGCAGGTCCCGCCTACCTTTGTCAGGATGTCCCGGCGCTGCGCTCTCGACTAAGGCGGTGCCCGATGGCCCGACCGTTGCCTCCGCCTCAGTCTCGCCAAGGCAACCGGGCACCATCCCCTCATGATGAAGACCTCCCGCATTCTCGGCTGGCTGCTCCTGGCGGGAGTTGTCTTTGCGACGCTCGCGCCCATTGGCCTCCGGCCCATCAGCGATGCCCCGGTCTCCGTCGAGCGATTTGGCGCCTACGCGGTGGTGAGCTTCTTGTTCGCCCTCGGATACCCGAACCGCCGTTGGCAGATCGTGGGAGGGCTGATCGCGCTTGCTGGTGCCATGGAAGCGATGCAGAACCTTGAGCTAACCCGGCATGGTCGCTTCGGGGACTTTGCGGTCAAGGCTGCTGGATGTTGGTTCGGGGTGATGGTTGCCGTCGTCCTCGCCTTCATCCCGGCGAGCATGGCGAAGGCCGAGGGACGCCTTTAAGCTCGTCCCACTGCGTCGCATCTTATTCCTTGATGAGAGCAGGCTCGTTCAACGCGACGCCCCTAGTCTACCGCTATCGCATCCGACGAATGATCCCACTCAATGCGTGGGTGCCTGATTCGCGGGCGGGGCAAATGGATGACAACAAGGCCCGCGCTTCCAGCGACCGCGACAAGCTCACAGCACCAGAATACCACGTCGAGCATGGTTGTTGCCCTTCTACAAGCTCCCGAGATATGCGTGGCCAAGCATGGTTAACATTCCGTTTCGGTGAGCGGGGCAGCGTCAGCACAGCTTGCCTTCAGTTTCTGCCGCGAGTCGCTTTGACCGTTAGTCTTCCCAGAGCAGCCCATTCGCCTGAGCGACGGCCGCCGCCTCGCCGCGCTTAGCGAGCGCCTGGATGGCATGATGCCGGCTCAGGGTACGGAACAGCTCGCCAGCCGCGCACGGGGCCTGCCGGTCCATATAGGCCGCGAGGTTGGCATAGTGGCTGGCCATCAGCTCATCGGCTGCGGCTGCCACGCGGAGGGCAGAGACCGCCACTTGCGCCAATGCCCACGGTCTTTCCGGCGCATCCATCCCTAGGCCCATCGTGCCAAAGCTGCTTCCGCTTCTACCGGGTTGTCACGGATGCGGTAGATGGTCTGGCGAGAGAGCCCGGTAACAGTGGCGATATTGCTCACCCCCTGGCCCTGGCCCAGAGCCCCGTTGACGGCATTGAACTGCTCTCGCGTGAAGCTGGGCTTACGGCCCCGGTAGGCGTCCCGGCCCTTGGCGTGGTCGATGCCGGCCCTCTGCGCTTCCTTGCTAGCCTCCGCCTGGGCCTGCGCCGTGGCGGCCATGAAGCCGATGAGCGCATCCCGCACGGCTTGCTGCATCGGGTCCTTGGTGGCCCCGTCGAAGGTGAGGCCATTGATGACGGTGCGGACTATGACGCCCCGGCGCATCAGCTCCCGGATGGTGTCACATACGTCCGCGTAGTTGCGGCCCAGGCGGTCCACCCAGCGGACCACGAGGGTATCCCCGCGGCGGAGCATGTCGAAGAGCCTGCGGCCCTGCGGGCGGTCATTGAGGCTGGTGGTGAGGCCCGACACCCCCTCGTCCGCAACCACCTCGTCTACCTCGAAGCCGGCCGCCTCGGCCTGGATACGCTGGTGAGCGATGGTCTGGTCGGTGGTCGAGACGCGGGCGTAGAGGATGGTCTGCATGGGAGCGGCGTCCGTCCGAAAGGGAGGTGTCCGCAAGAATGGCTGTCCGTTGGGTGATGTCAACCCTTACGGACGGCCTTTCGTACAGCCTCGGTGCCGTACGCTGCGGTATACCCTAACGGAACACTCCTGAAGGGTTTTTGATATTCACAATGAGGCCCGTTGGCACCGAAAGCTCCTTGAGCTTTCCCCTGAGGGCCTGCCGCGTGTCGATTTCATCTGGAAGTCCCATTTGAAAATCACCTTTCACACAAGCTAGAGCGTCATCAAAGAAGTCATCCAAGCCTTCCCCGCCAGACAGCTTTCCAAGAATTTTCTTTCTCGTTCTAACTTTCCGGGCATCAATCACTCTGACGCCACTCGCTGAGTAAATCCAGACATACGAAGCATCGGAGACGGCAAGCATATTATCGCAGGCGCGGTTTAATTCCGCTGATGTGCGGGTCGTTAAGCTGGAGTCCCACTTCGACTGGACCAATAAGCCCTTCGTGATGCGCCCTTGTTCAGTATCAATATCGATCCCGATGTAAAGATCAGCTCCAATCCGTCTTTCCATGGCGCCGGCCCCACGATCAGGAATGTCTTGACTGAGGATACGAAGGCGATGGCCAAACACCATGACGCCGTTGAGCTTAGTTTCTAAACCTTGCCCGATTCGGGCTGATAGGGCGGGCTCTTGGGTAAGAGTATCATAATGGTCACGGCATATCTCGTCTGCGACGGCGCCTAGCGCCGCTGCTATAAGTCTACGCGAGAGCGCATCTTGGATCACGGCTGGCCCTGTTCCGACAGCAAGAAATGGCGAGGCGCGTTTAACGTCTGTTGGCGCCCAAGTTAGTAACTGGGCCTTGAGGAGGGCACGGCCCTCGACTCAAGGCCGACACTGTCCTGGTATACCCCCTACGGGGGGAAACTCTGCCGCTCCGTGTCAGGTATGAGGTGTCGCGCGAGTGACCCCTAGGTTTTGGCCCGGGCCACTCCCCCTACCCGGACAGGCTGCGCACAGACCCACGATGCCGGGTGGTCTCAGCCCCGCAGGCCCCTACCTCGCGCACCCTCGCTGCCGCCATCTCTGGCACAATCTGGGCACACTGAGATGTGCCCGAGGCCCCCTCGACCCCCTACCCGAGGCTTGACCCGGAGCCTCCCTCCGGCCTAGCCTCAGAGCCCTAACAGCCTGTTCCGAAGGAGCTTTTCGCCCCCTCCCCTCCCTAAGTATGGATCACCTTCCCATAAGCATCCAGCACGCTCTCGTGCATCATCTCGGATAGCGTCGGGTGCGGGAAGACCGTGTGCATCAGGTCTTCCTCGGTGGTCTCGAGGTTCATGGCGACGACGTAGCCCTGGATCAGCTCGGTCACCTCGGCGCCGACCATGTGGGCGCCGAGCAGCTGGCCGGTGTTGGCGTCGAACACCGTCTTGATCAGCCCGTCCGGCTCGCCGAGCGCGATCGCCTTGCCGTTGCCGGCAAAGGGGAAGCGGCCGACCTTGATCGCAAAGCCCTGCTCCTTGGCCTTCGCCTCGGTGAGGCCGACGGAGGCGATCTGCGGCTGGCAGTAGGTGCAGCCGGGGATCTTGGCCTTGTCCATCGGGTGGGTGGGCAGGCCCTTGATCGTCTCGATGCAGATCACGCCCTCGTGCTCGGCCTTGTGGGCGAGCATCGGCGGCCCGGCGACGTCGCCGATGGCGTAGAGGCCGGGCACGTTGGTGCGGCCGAGCCCGTCGGTGACGACGATGCCGCGCTCGATCTTCACCCCGAGCGCCTCGAGCCCGATCCCCTCGATGTTGCCGACGACGCCCACCGCCGAGATCAGCTTCTCCGCCGTCAGCGTCTGCACCTTGCCGTCGGCGGCCTCGATCGTCGCCGTGATCGAATCCGCGCCCTTCTCGACCTTGGTCACCTTGGCGCCGGTCAGGATCTTGATGCCCTGCTTCTCGAAGCGCTTGCGGGCGATGGCGGCGATCTCCGGATCCTCCACCGGCAGGATCTGCGGCAGCAGCTCCACCACCGTCACCTCGGCGCCCATGGTGCGGTAGAACGAGGCGAACTCGATGCCGATCGCGCCCGAGCCCATCACCAGGAGCGACTTCGGCATCGTCTCCGGCACCATCGCCTCGTAGTAGGTCCAGATCAGCTTCTTGTCGGGCTCGATGCCGGGGATCGCGCGCGGGCGCGCGCCGGTGGCGACGATGATGTGCTTGGCCGAATACGTCCCGGCCGCGAGCGCGCCCTTCGGCGCCGGCGCGCGGGCGGTCTCCTTGACCGTCACCTGCCCCGTGCCGTTGCCCTTGGCGACGCTGTCGACCGTGGCCTCGCCCCAGATCACGTCGACCTTGTTCTTCTTCAGGAGGTGCCCGACGCCGCCGTTCAGCTTCGACGAGACGCCGCGCGAGCGCTTCACGATCGCGCCCGTGTCGAACGAGACCTCCTTGGCGGAGAGCCCGTAATCGGAGGCGTGCTGCATGTAGTGGTAGATCTCGGCCGAGCGCAGCAGCGCCTTGGTCGGGATGCAGCCCCAGTTCAGGCAGATGCCGCCGAGGTGCTCCCGGTCCACCACCGCGGTCTTGAACCCGAGCTGCGCCGCACGGATGGCGGTGACGTAGCCGCCGGGGCCGGCGCCGATGATGAGCACGTCGTAGCTGTCGGCCATGAGGGTCTGGTCTCTTCCCTGGAGCGTCTCGGAGGCGAGCGTAGACGAGGACGTCGCGGGCGCCAACGCGCCGGCCGGAGCCGGGGGTTACATCGTAGGAGGGCTCATGCCTGCCGGGCGTCTTCCCTCCCCCCGACGGATCTCGGGCTTGCCCGAGATCCGCACCCCGTGTGCCCAAGTTGGGCAGGCCCGACTTGGGTGCGGCGGAGGGAAGATCCGCGTCCCTACCCCGCCGCCCGCGACCCGCGCCACAGCCGCCACAGGCGGCGCCAGCGGGCGGTCTCGATCGGGGTGTTGAGCGGGTCGTAGCCCGGGCGCTCCATCGCGGCGAGGTAGCCGTCGACCAGGGCGAGCGGCAGGAAGGCGGCGCGCGCGGCCGGCGCGCTGCAATAGCGAACGCTCGGGGGCTCCGACCGGGCACGGTCGCACTCCGCGAGCGGACGGCCTATCGGGCGGATGGCGCTCTCCAGGTCTGCGTT
>NZ_VRUV01000889.1:0-1131 GCF_008039455.1 Methylobacterium sp. WL116 | reverse complement strand
GAAGGCGATCAGCGCCGCGCCGGCGGCGGTGTGGGCGCGGGTGCCGTCGTGCAGCACGCCCCAGACGTCGCACAGGATCAGGTCGTAGGCATCCGCGATGCCGGACAGGCCGGGCAGCGTCGGGATCGGATCGGGCATCGGCGGTCTCGGGCGGATCTGTCGGGGAAGGCGCCGGCCGGGTTAGGCGCGCCGGCCGGGGTTGGCAATCGCGCGGGGCTTTGCGGGATCGGGCGACCCGGCGTAGCCTCGCGGCGGGAACGTGACGGTCCCGATTCCCGACGACCTCGCCCGCCGCCTCGCCGCGGATGGCGGCGACCTCGCGCGCCGCGCGCTGGAGGCCTTCGCGGTCGAGGAGTTTCGCGCCGGGCGGCTGACGCCCCCCGAGTTGCGCACGCTGCTCGGGTTCGGCACCCGTGCGGCGCTCGACGCCTTCCTCAAGGCCCGCAACGTCTTCGTCGACTACGACCTCACCGACCTGGACGACGACCGCCGCGATCTCGACCGCCTCGGCCTGTGATCCGTTGCGTGCCGTCGCCGATGCCGGGCCGATCCATCATCTCGTGCTGATCGACCGGATCGCGGTGCTGCCGACGCTGCTGGCCGGGGTCGCGATCCCCGATACGGTATGCCGGGAGTTGCGCCATCCCGAAGCTCCCACGGCCGTGCGACGCTGGATGTCGGCGCCGCCGGCCTGGCTCGCGGTCGAGCCCGATCCGGTCGGGTCGGACCCGTCGCTCGGGCCACTGGATGCCGGGGAACGGGAAGCCATCCGGTTGGCGACGGCGCTCGGGGCTGACCTGATCCTCATGGATGGCCGTGCCGGCGTCGCCGCCGCCCGGGCCAGGGGGGGCGCCGTCACGGGCACGCTCGGCATCGTCGACCTCGCCGTGCGGCGCGGCCTCCTCGATGTGCACGACGCCGTCTCACGGCTCCGGGCGACCAATTTCCGCTGCCGCCCGGCGCTGTTCGAGGCCCTGCTCGCCCGGCATCCTCGCCCCTGGCACGGCTTCTCCCCGATCTGCCATCCCGAAGGGACCCTCAGGATCGGGTACGACCCCTCTAGCTCGCCCGGCGCAGGAAGGCCCGGAACGGGCGGCGCTCCGGCGTCGGCTCGGGCGGGTCGTCCGGGGT
>NZ_VRUV01000888.1:0-1134 GCF_008039455.1 Methylobacterium sp. WL116 | reverse complement strand
CGCCAACGCGGCGCTGACGGGCGGCGGCGACCGCGGCTTCGCGCCGCTCGCGCCGATCGCCGCGATGACGACCCCCGGCATGCAGATGCTGTTCTGCACCCTGAGGCAGATCCATGCGCACAGCCACGGACCGAGCCGGCGCGGGAACCTGATCGTCCCGTTGATCCAGGAGATCCTGAGCTACCAGCTGCTCTCGGTCTGGCCGAAGCGGGACATGCCGGCGCCGCAGGAGAGCCAGGACGTGCCGCTCCGGCGCATCCGCGCCGCCCTCGACTACATCGAGGCGCACCTGTCCGACCCGCTGACGCTGGCCGACATCGCGGCCGCGGCCGGGATCAGCGTCCGCTCGCTGCAGGACAGGTTCCGGCAGGCGATCGGGCAGACGCCGGTGCAGTTCATCATCGATCGCCGCCTGCGGAAGGTCCACCACGACCTGACCGCGCGCGGCGGCGCGACGCTCTCGATCGCCGAGGTCGCGGCGCGGTGGGGGTTCGTCCACATGAGCGATTTCGGGCAGCGCTACCGGCGGCTGTACGGCTGCGCGCCGTCCGAGACGCGGCGCGACGCCGGCCGGCCGCGCTGAATGCGCCCCGGGCGGTGAGGGGCCCGCGGCGCTTCGGCCGCGGGCCCGGATGCGGAGGCCTGCCGGCCGAGCGCCGGGGCCCTATCGGGGCTGGCTATCAATATAGCGCAAGACAGTATAAATATCGCGCGAATTTGACACTTATAGTTTAAAATCGGATACCAACGTATGTGAGTGCAACTTCGATCCCATTTTGGATTCGATGTCCGGTCTCTCATCGATCGGCGGTCTCGAGGGCAGGTCCAAATCCTGCATCGTCGCCGGATCGGAGCTGCCGAATATATAGCGAACGGTCTTTGTAAGGTATTTATTCAAAATATACTGTAACTCATAGATCGATTATCCTACGCCCCTCGAGCGCGTCGCACGGGAACCCGCATGCTGGATCTTGCGAACAACGATGCCTGCACCCGCAAGACGATCCCGGCTCGTCCGTCCCGTCCGCGGCGATCCAGACCATCGCGGGCAAGCCGATCGTGTTCGTGAAGGTCGAGGGCGGCTTCGAGGCGAGACCCGTCGGAGTTGGGCGATCCGACGACGGGAGCATCGAG
>NZ_VRUV01000887.1:0-1139 GCF_008039455.1 Methylobacterium sp. WL116 | reverse complement strand
GCATGGCTCGAGCGCCGCACCACCCCGTGCACCGCGTAGCCCTTCGACAGCAGCAGCTGCGCGAGATACGCCCCGTCCTGCCGGAGCGGGTCGCCTACGAGACGGTCGACCTGCTGGACGAGGCGGCGCTGCACGCCAGCGTCGCCGCGTTCCGCCCGACCGACGTGCTGCACCTGGCCGCGATGGCCTCGGTGCAGCAATCGGCGGATGCGCCGGGGGAGACCTGGCGGGTCAACCTCGTCGGGCTCCTGAACCTCGCCGAGGCGGTGGCGCGATCCGCCCCCGGCGCGGGCTTCCTGTTCGTCAGCTCGGGCGAGGTCTACGGCCGGGCGTTCCTGGCCGGCCGTCCGCTGACCGAGGCGGCGGTGCCCGATCCGCAGGGGCCGTATGCCCGCTCGAAGTGGTTCGGCGAGACGATCCTGCGCGACCTGCTGGCCAAGGCGGAGGTGCGGCTGGTGATCCTGCGGCCGTTCAACCAGATCGGGGCCGGCCAGGACGAGCGCTTCGTGGTGCCGTCCTTCGCCGGCCAGATCGCGCGGATCGAGGCCGGGCTGGTGGCGCCGGTGCTGGCGGTGGGCAACCTCGCGGCCGAGCGCGACTTCCTGCCGGTCGGCGACGTGGTGCGGGCCTATGTCGATCTGATCGGGCGCGGCCTGGACATCGCGGACGGGTCGGTGTTCAACGTCGCCTCGGGGCGGCCGCGCAGCATCGCCAGCGTGGTGGACGACCTGCGCCGGCACGCGCGGGTGCCGTTCGAGGTCCGGGTCGCACCGGACCGGATGCGCCCGTCGGAGATCCCGGTGGCGGCCGGCGACGCGACGCGCCTGACGGAGGCCACCGGCTGGACGCCCAAGGCCGACTGGGACGCGGCGCTCGCCGACGTGCTCGAACATGCCAGGGCGACGCTGGGCCGATCCGTGCCGTAGGGGAATTTCGTCGACGATCGGTGAGAGGCGTGGAGAGGCCGTCGTGAGCAGCCTGAAGTTCGGGACGAGCGGCCTGCGCGGCCTGGTGACGGACCTCGTCGGGTGGCCGAGCTACGCCTATGCCGGGGCATTCTTCCGCTCCGTCGGCGCGGCGTGCTGCCCGGGCCGCACCGTGGTGATCGGGCGCGACCTGCGCGACAGCAGCGCCGACGG
>NZ_VRUV01000886.1:0-1142 GCF_008039455.1 Methylobacterium sp. WL116 | reverse complement strand
CGCCCGCCCCGACGGTCGCCCCGTCCAGCGCGTAGGCGTTCGTCGGCGGGGCGAAGGCCGAGGCCCGGTTCGGCACCGCGGCGGGATCGGCGGGCGGCTCGGCCTTGTCGACGCCGGCGGCATCCGGCGTCGTGGCCAGGCGGGCCTTCTCGACCTGGCGCCAGCGCGCGACGTTCTTCTGGTGGCCGTCGAGGCTCTCGGCGAAGGCGTGCCCGCCGGTGCCATCGGCGACGAAGAACAGGTCCTTGGTCCGCGACGGATTGGCGACCGCCTCCAGGGCGGCGCGGCCGGGATTGGCGATCGGGCCGGGCGGCAGGCCCTCGATCACGTAGGTGTTGTAGGGCGTCGCCCGGTCGATCTCGGAGCGCTGGATGCCGCGCCCGAGGGTGCCGCGCCCGCCGACCAGCCCGTAGACGATGGTCGGGTCCGATTGCAGCTTCATCCGCTTGTTCAGGCGGTTCACGAACACGCCGGCCACCCGCGGCCGCTCGTCGGCGCGCCCGGTCTCCTTCTCGACGATCGAGGCCAGCGTGACCATCTCGGCCGGCGTCCGCACCGGCACGTCGGCGCTGCGGCGCAGCCAGATGTCGTTGAGGACCTTGCGCTGCTTCTCGCGCATCAGGTTGACGATCTGCTGACGGCTCGCGCCGCGCTCGAACTTGTAGGTGTCGGGCAGCAGCGAGCCCTCGGGCGGGATCTCGCCGACCTCGCCGGTGAGCACGTCGTTCTCGTTGAGGCGCATCACGATCTGCTCGGAGGTGAGCCCCTCGGGGAAGGTGATCGCGTGCTGGACCTGCCGGCCCGTGGTCACGGTGTCGATCGCATCGCTGATGCTGGCATGGGCCTTGAAGGTGTACTCGCCGGCCTTCAGCGGCGGGCGCCCGCCGAACCGGGCGGCGAACTCGAACAGCCCGACATGGTCGATCACGCCCTCGCGCTTCAGGATCTCGGCGATCTCGCCGGTGCCGCTGCGGGACGGGATCACGACCACCTTGTCGGCGGCGAGCGGGCCGGGCTCCTGCACCTGCCGCTGGAACAGCGTCAGCCCGAGCATCACGGCGATGGCGATCACCACCGCGAAGGTGAGCAGCCCGCTGATGGTGGCGAGGAGCCCGCCGCGGCGGCGCTCGGGCCGCTCGGGC
>NZ_VRUV01000885.1:0-1147 GCF_008039455.1 Methylobacterium sp. WL116 | reverse complement strand
CCGCCCTGTTCGCGACGATCATCGCGGCGACGCCCGCCGCCGCGATGATCGTCGCGAACAGGGCGGCCGGGAGGACCCAGCCGTCGGTGGCGTCGTGGGCGAGGCCGAAGCCGAGGGGGCCGAGCGAGGCGAAGACGTAGCCGATCCCCTGCGCCATCGCCGAGAGGGCGCCGGCCGAGGCGGCGTCGCGGGTGCGCAGGACGAGGAGGCTCAAGCCCAGCCCGAAGCAGCCGCCGATGCCGAGGCCGAGGAGCCCGGAGGCGGGGAACCGCAGGCTCTCCGGTCCGAAGGCGAGGACGAGGAAGCCGGTCAGCGTCGCGGCCAGCACCGCGACGATCCAGCCGCGCTGGTCGCGCACGCGCGCGGCCAGCATCGCCACGACGAGGGCGCCCGGCGCCTGATGCAGCGTCACCACCGAGGCGACGAGGCCGGCGAGATGCCGCGCCTGCGGATCGGCCTTGGCCAGGCGCACCGCGAGGTCGACCGCGGCATGGTCGGGAACGGCGAGGTCGAGGATCTGGGCGGCGCCGGTGGCGAGCAGCGCGACGAGGCGCGGCTTGTCCTCGGGCAGGCCCTGCTCCATCCGCGCGGCGAGCGCGCGCCGGAGGAAGCCGAGGCGGCGGAAGGTGACCGTGGCGATGGCCCGCGCCAGACCGGCATCGCCGGCGTCGAGCCCCGCGACGCGGGACGCCTGGGCCAGCGCATCCTCCAGGGCGAGGGCGCGGTTCTTGCCCAGCAGGTCGGCGACGACGGCGTGCGCCACCCGGCGCGCGGCGAGGCCGGCGACGTCCGCCTCGACCGCCTCCGGTGCGGATTTCGGCGGCGATTTCGGCCCCGGGCGCGGACCCTTGGTCGCGCCCGCCGCCCGCGCCGGCCCGGACGCGTTGCGCCCTCTGCCCATGGATGCCACTTCTCGAAAGACCCTTCGTGCCGGCGTGCTGCCGCCGGACCCCGATGCCCTCCCACTTGAGCGAGTCCGATGCAAGGTGAAACCAGCCGCGACGGGACCGACGAAGCCCGGACCGAACACGTCGAGGACGGCGGCGGGACCGCCCCCCGTCCCCTCACCCCGGCGGCCGCGCGCGCCCTGGCGGAGGCGGCCGAGCGCCGCAGGGCGATCGACGCGCGGGCCGCCGCGGTCTCGGCC
>NZ_VRUV01000884.1:0-1147 GCF_008039455.1 Methylobacterium sp. WL116 | reverse complement strand
CGGCGGCGGCTGGTACCTGCGCGGCGACGTCGGGGCCAGCGTCTACGACCGGGCGAAGTACAGCACGTCCTACGACTATGCCGGCTACCCGGAGGCGAACCGCTCCTACGGCAACGAGGTCGGCGGCTGCGGCCAGTGAGGGCGCGCCGACGCTCGCCGCGAGCGTCAGGGTGCGCACCAAAGCGACGAGCTTGGAGCGGGCCATAAGAATTCCTTCACGCTTAAATGTGCCGGAAGCTTTCGGTGCCGGCTCTGGTGACCTCCCGGACCATGGCCGCAAGGTCTTAAAGCTGGCTTAACGTTAAAACTTAGCGTTATGGATTGTTTGAGGTGCGCAATCCTGCACGTCCCCGATGCGGTCCTGCGGACACAATCGCCGTTCCGGGCGTTGCCTGCACAGCCTCCACCGAGCGAGATCGACATGACGCGCCTGTTCATCGCCGACGTCCGGACCCCGTCCGGCCCGCGCCCCCTGGTCACGGTGCGCGCGGCCTCGGAGGCCGAGGCGCTGCTGTTCCTCGAGGCGCACTACCCCGAGGACCGGATCGAGGCGGTGGCCGAGCCGGGCGAGTGGGCCAGCGATGCCGCGACCGGATCGAACCCCGGCGACGTCCGCGAGCATCCCGGCAGCACCTGGCCGACCAGCCTGTCGCGGGCGCCCGCCGGGCCCTGAGCGGTGCTGCCGGAGGACGTGCGCGCCCTCGCGCTGATGCTGCCGGAAGCGATCCCCGGCGCGCACAAGGGCAACCCGGATTTTCGCGTGGGCGGCCGGGTCTTCGCGACGCTGTGGACCGAGGAGGACCGGCTGGTGCTGCGGCTGTCGCCGGAGGACCAGGAGCGCCTGCTGGAGGCCGAGCCGGGCCTGTTCTCGGCCATCGACGGCGCCTGGGGCCGCCGCGGCTGGACCAACCTCGACCTCGACGCCTGCGAGGAGGAGATTTTGCGGGACGCCCTGCTCGCCGCCTGGCGCGCCACGGCGCCGGCCGGGCTGGTGTCGGTCTACGAGCCGACGGCGTGAGGGCGGCCGTCCCGTGAGCCGGTGCTGAGCGCCGCCCGCTTGCGTCATTCGGCCCGGCGCCGTGGTGGTGATCGGGACGGCCTGGCGCCCCGTCGATCGCCGGGCGGGTCGTCGGGCTCGCCTCAGGCC
>NZ_VRUV01000883.1:0-1150 GCF_008039455.1 Methylobacterium sp. WL116 | reverse complement strand
CGTGCAGGCCGTGGCCGAAGCCCGCGAGCCGGCGCAGGCCGGTGCGGCGGACCGCATCGTGCTCGGGGCCGGGCAGGAGGGCGACCAGGGTCCGGCTCAAGCCGCGCATCTCGACGATCAGCGCGCCCCACGCCTTCCGAGCCTCCCACCAGCGCTCGTAGCAGGCGTTGTTGCGGAAGCTGAGAAAGATCGAGAGCGCCAGCCCGATCAGGGTGAACGGGCCGATCCCGGCCGTCACCGGAAACCGTTCCGGAACGCGCTGCTCGACCGCGACCACCAGCGCGGCGAAGGCCGTCAGCCCGAGGACCTTCAGCGCCACCCGCGGCAGGATCGAGCCGCGCAGGGTGAACAGGATGGCGAAGAGGTTGGGACGGGGGCGAACGATCATGGATGGCAGGCTTAGCCGAAGCGGGTCGCTCCCGTCATCGGCCGTGCGGCACGGCGCGCCGAGGCACGGCCATGATCCCGTCATGTTCCGAGCGGATGGCGGGGCCCAGAGATTGGGCACGCGGGCGGGGCGAAGGCCACGGCGCGGGCGCGCGGAAGGAGTAGTGGGTATGACGGTTCGACGGATCGGCGCGGGAATCGGCGCCTGGGCCGGGCGTGCGATGGCGCTGGCCATGCTCTCGGGCATCGCGCACGCGGCGACGCCCGCGGACCCGAGCGGCACGTGGCTCACCGAGGACGGGCGTGCCCGCATCCGGGTGGAGAAGTGCGGCCCGAGCAACAAGAGCCTATGCGGCTACGTCGTGTGGCTGAAGGTGCCGCTCAACGACAAGGGCCAGCCGCGGGTCGACTTCAAGAACCCCGACGCGAGCAAGCAGACGCGCGCATCGCTGGGCCACCAGCTCATCATGGGGCTGAAGCCAAACGCCGACGCCCATTACGAGGGCAAGATCTACAATTCCGAGGACGGCAAGTCCTACGACGTGACGATCTGGTCCGACACCCCGGAGGAGCTGACCGTCCGCGGCTGCCTGATCGCCTTCCTGTGCAAGTCGCAGACCTGGAACCGCGTGACCGACGTGGTCGCCGGCCAGATGACCGGGCCGACGAACGGTCCGGGAGGCCCGCGCACCGATCCGGAATACATGGCCGCCAAGCCGGCCGCGACCGGCTCGACCGCCGCCAAGCCCGCAGCGGCGAAGCC
>NZ_VRUV01000882.1:0-1154 GCF_008039455.1 Methylobacterium sp. WL116 | reverse complement strand
CTAGTGGTACGAGTCTAACACTTGGTGCCCGCGCTTTGCGGCCTGGATGATGCGATCCGGGTCGGCGGTCCAGACGAAGGGCTTCGGATTGCCGTTGCTCTCGGCGATGAAGCGTTTGATGGCGGCCTGTACCTCGATCAGCGATCCGAACACGCCGCGTCGGAGCCGGCGTTTTGCGAGCTTGGCAAAGAAGCCCTCGACGGCATTGAGCCACGAGGCTGAAGTCGGGGTGAAGTGGAAGGTGAAGCCGCGGGTGGCGGTCGAGCCAGGCACGGACCTTCGGGTGCTTGTGGACGGCATAGTTGTCCAGGATCGCGTGGACGATCTTGCCCGCCGGAACCGCCGCCTCGACCGCATCTCGGCAAGCGGATGAACTCCTGATGCCGGTGGCGCTGCATGCAGCGGCCGATCACCTTGCCCTCCAGCACGTCCAGGGCGGCAAACAGGGTCGTCGTGCCGCGGCGCTTGTCATCGTGGGTGCGCGTCGTCGGCTGGCCCGGCTTCATCGGCAACGGCTCCTGCGTGCGGGCGAGCGCCTGGATCTGGCTCTTCTCGTCGACCGAGAGCACGACGGCGTGGGCCGGCGGGTCGACGTAGAGCCCGACGACGTCGCGCAGTTTGGCGGCGAAGGCCGGGTCGGTGGAGAGCTTGAACTGCCGGACTCGATGCGGCTGTAGGCCGTGCCCCCACCAGATCCGCTGCACCGACGAGACACTGATGGCCGCGGCCTTGCTCATGGCGGCGGCCGTCCAATGCGTGGTCTCGCCGGGTGGTTCTCCTTGCGTCAGAGCCACCACGCGCGCCGCCACCTCCGGCCCCAGCGGCGGGATGCGCGCCGGTCGCGTTTTGTCCCGAAGGAGCCCATCGGCGCCCTCCTGCGCGAAGCGGTCCTGCCAGCGCCAGACCACCGTCTTGGACACGCCCGCCTCACGCATGATCGCATGCGTCCCCAGCCCATCGGCGCTCAGCAGTACGATACGGGCGCGCCAGACGTGCTTCTGCGACGTGTTTCGATCCGCGACGAGTGCTTCGAGCCGAAGGCGATCCGAGGTGGAGAGCGTGAAAGAGATGCCACTGCGCATCCCGCCAGACTCGCAGGATGGGGCGCAAACCGAAACCCCACACGGACTCAACCGTCAGGGCTCAACCACTAG
>NZ_VRUV01000881.1:0-1158 GCF_008039455.1 Methylobacterium sp. WL116 | reverse complement strand
CCCAGGCGCCCGAGCTCGCCGACCTCGCCGGCAGCCACGCCCCCGCGACGAGGTAGGCGATCCACAAGGGCAGCACCCCGTAGGAGACGATGCCGACGGCGAGGTGCCAGCGGCTCGCCGCGCGCAGGCCCGGCCAGGGCAGGACGCGCAGGTGCTGCATGTTGCCCTGGCACCAGCGGCGCTCGCGCCCGAGGAGGTCGACGAGGTTCGTCGGCATCTCCTCCCAGGTGCCGCCCATCTCCGGCAGCAGGCGGACCTCCCAGCCGGCGCGGGCCAGCATCCCGCCCTCGACGATGTCGTGGCACAGGATTTCGCCGCCCAGGGGCGCCCTGCCCGGCAGCACCGGCAGCTGGGCGTGGTCGGCGAACGCCGCGACCCGCAGGATCGCGTTGTGGCCCCAGTAGCTCCCGTCCGGCCCCTGCCAGGTCTCCAGGCAGCGCAGGGCCAGCGGCGCGTAGAGCCGCACCGCGAATTGCTGGATGCGGGCGAACAGCGTGTCGCGGCCGGCGGCGTAGGACACGGTCTGGATCAGGCCGGTCGCCGGGCTCTCCTCCATCAGCCGGGCGAGGCGGCGCATCGTGGCGCCGGTCATCAGGCTGTCGGCGTCGAGCACGATCATGAAGTCGTACTGGTCGCCGTAGGTCCTGGTGAACTCGGCGATGTTGCCGGCCTTGCGCCCGATGTTCTCGGTGCGGCGGCGATAGCGGATCCGCGGGATGCCGGGGCCGGCGGTCTCGCGCCAGGCCTGGATCCGGGCGAACTCGTGCTCCTCAACCGCCGCGATCGCGCCGTCGCGGGTGTCGGAGAGGACGAAAAGGTCGATGTCGCCGCCGAGGGACTCGTCGCGGGCACCGTCCCGCGCGGCGTCGCGGGCGAGCGAGCGCGCCATCACCCGCAGCGCCGCGAACACCGCCACCGGGTCCTCGGCGTGGATCGCCACCACGGCCGCCGTGCGCGACAGGCCCGACGCCTGCGCCGGCACCGTCTCCGAGCGGCGCTCCAGGGCGGATTTCGCCCGCGCGCCGAGGCCGGCGGCGATCAGGCCGTAGAGGTACTGCCACGCGACGAACGACTGCCAGGTCATCACCACCGCGAACAGGACCAGCACGGTGCGGGCGAGCCAGGCGCCGGTCGGGTCGGCCGGGGCCGGGTAGGCGA
>NZ_VRUV01000880.1:0-1159 GCF_008039455.1 Methylobacterium sp. WL116 | reverse complement strand
CCCGGCGGGGGCGCCGACGGACTGGGCCGAGGCCGCGCCGGCCAAGCCGCAGCCGAGGCAGAGCGAGAAGATCAGGACTTGGGCGGAACGCAGCATGGCGGCTCCTCGTGGGATCTGCGCCGACAACGCGCGAACCCCGCCGCGGTGCGCCCCAGGAAGACGATTTTCCGCGGTGCGGCTCAACTTCCGCGATAGGTCTGGAAGCTCCACGGCGTCGCCACCAGCGGCACGTGGTAGTGCCCCTCCGGCTCCGCGACGCCGAAGCGCAGCGGCACGACGTCGAGGAAGGGCGGCTCGGCGAGCGAAAGCCCGAGCCGGCGGTAATGGTCGCCGAGGGCGAAGCGCAGCTCGTAGACCGCGATCGGCACCGGCCGGCCGCCGACGAGCGGCGCGTCGGTGCGCCCGTCGGCATTGGTCACGGCCCGCGCCACCAGGGCCGTCTCGGTCTCCGAGACGATCTCGTGGAGGCTCACCGCGACGCCGGCCGCCGGGCGCCCGCTCACCGTATCGAGCACGTGCGTCGAGATCCGCCCCATCGTCCTGAGCGGCCCCTCGCCGGAGACCAGCGCGTTCAGGCGGATCGCGGCGATGCGGAGGACCTCGGCCTCGGCGGTCCGCCGCTCGGTCGCGGCGTCGGAGTCGAGACGCGTCGCGAAGGCGGAGAGCAGCGCGGCGCGCCCGTGCCGCTTGACGCACAGGATGAAGGGCAGGCCGAATTTCGCGCGGTAGGCCGCGTTGAGCGCTTCGAAGCGCGCGTATTCCGCGTCCGACATCCGGTCGAGCCCGGCCGCCGCCTGCTCGGCGATCGAATCGGGGGCGATGGCGCCGTCGCGCGCCGCGCGGCCCGCCAGCTCGGGATGGCCCGCCAGCAGCGCGAGGCGCGCCGTGTCGGGCGCCGTCTCCACCGCGGCGCGCATCGCGCCGTACAGCGCGTCGACGGTGGCGAAAGGGCGCGCGGCGGCCGCCCGCTGCGCCACCCAGGGCGCGTGCTCGAACACCGCGCCGAGGGCGGCGACGAAGTCGGCCTCCGCCATCGCGTTCAGGTCGGCCAGGGGAATCGTCATCGGGCCTCGCGCGTCGGGTCTCGCGGCCGAGGGTAGCAGGCAACGGGCCAAGCGGCGCGTCCGTCGGGCGGGTGGGCCGCTATACCCGACGCGCG
>NZ_VRUV01000087.1:0-12712 GCF_008039455.1 Methylobacterium sp. WL116 | reverse complement strand
CCCGCCCCCGCCATCTCCCCCCTCGAAGCCGCTGCGCGAGTACCGTATCATCAGCAACAATGCCCGCACGATGCTGGGCACGATCTACCTGCCAGCCGGTCGGCTCATCATCGACGGCAGCGCGGCCGTGAGCGATCAGTCGGCCTACACGGTCATCGTCGTGCAGCTCCTCGACCTTTACGACGGTCCAACACTGTATCTGAACGCCAACTACGACGCGACGAGCGTGCCGGTGCCCAAGGGTGTCGGGCCCGTCAACGGCAAGGTCGTCCTTACACAATAGAACACAGGCCGGCGGAGATCTATCCAACCCGACCGTAGGCCTTTGCCTCGTCGACAGTCGCAAGCGACCTTTCTGATGTTTGCAAGGGATCGAATGCGAACCCTCGATGTGGGTATCACCCGTCAGGGTTCGACCATCAACGAACGCCCCCCCGGCGCCCGGCGAACGAAAACGCCGTCGCACGGATCACCTCGGCGGCCCGCTCGGCGCCGGCGCGGTCGACGTCGAGATGGGTCGTGACCCGGATCTGGCTGCCGATGGCGCGGATGCGGACGTCGTGCGCGAGGCAGGCCTCGGCGAAGTCCGAGGCGGTGACGCCGAGGCCGGCGACGCCGAAGCACACGATGTTCGATTGCCCGGCCGTCGGGTCGAAATGCAGGCCGGGCACGTCGGCGATCGCCGCGTGGATCAGCCGGATATGCGCGTTGTCGGTCTTCAGCTGATCGACGTGGTGGTCGAGCGCGTAGAGGCCGGCGGCCGCGATCACGCCGGATTGGCGCATGGCGCCGCCGAGGCGGTACTTCCAGCGCCACGCCTCGACGACGAAGTCGCGGGAGCCGCACAGCACCGCGCCGACCGGGCAGCCGAGACCCTTGCTGAGGTCGAGCCAGACGCTGTCGAACCCCTCGGCGTAGTCCTTCGCCGGGATGCCGGTGGCGGCTACCGCATTGAGGAGACGGGCGCCGTCGATGTGCGCCTTGAGGCCGTGCGCGCGGGCGATGTCGCGGATCGCCCGCATGTCGGCCAGGTCCCAGACCGAGCCTCCGGAGAAGCTGGTGGTCTGCTCGATGGAGACGAGGGCGCTGCGCGGCGCGGTGCGCGCCGGCGGACGGATCGCTGCCCGGAACGCCTCGGGCGTGTAGACGCCCGCCGACGTCGGGAGCGCCCTCACCGAGACGCCGCCGATCGCGGCCGAGCCGGCGGCTTCCGTGTTGTAGATGTGCGACTGGTCGTCGACCACGATCTCGTCGCCGGCCCGGGTCTGCACCAGGATCGAGACCAGGTTGCACATCGTGCCGGAGGGCATGAACACGCCGTCCTCCTGGCCGAGCAGCGCCGCGACCCGGTCGCAGAGCTCGCGCGTCGTCGGGTCGGAATCCGACTGCTCGTCGCCCACCACCGCGCGCGCCATCGCCTCCCGCATGCCCGGCGTCGGCCGCGTCTGGGTGTCGCTGTAGAGATCGATCGTCACGGGAAGGCTTGCCTCTGGGCGGGGTTGCGGCGCCATAGTGCCATGGCCGCGCAGGATCGCGAAGGCGATGCGCGCCATCTTTCCCTAAAAATGAATTTTGAATACATTTAGGAGAGGCGGCCGCGTTCGGTCGCACGGAGGGCCGAGCAGGTGGCGGTTGGAACGGCGCCCCAGGGTGCACGACAGGGCGCACGCGTCGCGGGGCGGAACGGAGCGGGTCTGGCGCGGCGTCTCGCCGAGGCGTTGCAGGGCGAGGCCCGGTTCGACGCCTTCACACGCGGACGCTACGCGACGGATGCCTCGATCTACCAGATCATGCCGGCCGGCGTGGTGCTGCCGCGGAGCGCGGCCGACATCGCCGCGACCCTGACGATCGCCGCCGAGCACGGGGTGCCCGTGATCATGCGCGGCGGCGGCACCTCGCAGAACGGGCAGCCGATCGGCTCCGGGCTGGTCGTCGACTGTTCCCGTCACTTCAACGGCATCCGCGACTACGACGCCGAGGCCGGCACCGTCACCGTCGAGCCGGGGATGGTGCTGGAGCGCCTGAACACCCGCGTGAAGGCCGACGGCTGGTTCTTCCCGGTCGAGCCCTCGACGGCGACCCGCTGCACCATCGGCGGCATGGCCGGCAACAATTCCTGCGGCGCCCGCTCGCTGCGCTTCGGCAAGATGAGCGACAACGTGCTCGCCATGGAGGCGCTGTTCCACGATGCGGAGGCCTTCGGCTTCGGGCTGACCGGCAACGCGTCCGACGGCGTCACCGGCTCGGCCCGCGCGGAAGACCTCGCGCGCAAGATGATCGCGCTTGCCGAATCGGAGCGCCAGGAAATTCGAGACAAATACCCGAAGGTCCAGCGCCGGGTCGGCGGCTACAACCTCGATGCGCTGATCGAGGCGCGGCCGAACCTCGCCCACCTGCTGGTCGGCTCCGAGGGCACCCTGGCGGCGACCACCTCGGTGACGCTGAAGCTCTCGCGGCTGCCGGCGCACCGGGTGATGGGGGTGTGCCACTTCCCGTCGTTCCGCGCCGCGATGGAGACCACGCGGCACATCGTCGACCTCGACCCCGTGGCGGTGGAGCTCGTCGACAACAACGTGCTGGTGCTCGGCGCCGACATCCCGCTGTTTCGCGCGACGCTCGCCGACATCACCCGCGGCACGCCGAACTGCCTTCTGCTCGCGGAGTTCGCCGGCGAGAATCTCGCTGGGCTGAAGCGCGACCTGAAGCGCCTCGACGCCTGCATGGCCGACCACGGCTTCCCCGACGCGGTGGTCGAGATCCACGAGCCGTCGCGCCAGAAGTCCGTATGGGAGGTGCGCGAGGCCTGCCTCAACATCATGATGTCGATGAAGGGCGACGCGAAGCCGGTCTCGTTCATCGAGGATTGCGCGGTGCCGCTCGAGCACCTCGCCGACTACACCGACGCCGTCACCGACGTGTTCACCAAGCACGGCACGCGGGGCACCTGGTACGCCCACGCCTCGGTCGGCTGCCTGCACGTCCGCCCGATCCTCGACATGAAGCTGGGCGGCGACGTCGCCAAGATGCGCGCCATCGCGGAGGAGACCTCCGAGCTGGTGCGCCGCTACAAGGGCTCGTATTCCGGCGAGCACGGCGACGGCATCTCGCGCTCGGAATACATCGCGCCCCTGTTCGGGCCGCGCCTCGCCCGCGCCTTCGATGCGGTCAAGGACGCGTTCGACCCGGAGAACCGCCTGAACCCGGGCAAGATCGTGCGCCCGCTCAGGATGGACGACCGCACGCTGATGCGGTTCGCGCCGGACTACCGGGTGAGCGAGCCGCAGGCGACGGCGCTCGACTGGCCCGAGGCCGGCGGCTTCGGCGGCACCGTCGAGATGTGCAACAACAACGGCACCTGCCGGAAGCTCGCCGGCGGGGCGATGTGCCCGTCCTACCGCGTCACGCGCGAGGAGCAGCACCTGACCCGCGGACGGGCGAACTCCCTGCGGCTGGCGATCTCGGGCCAGCTCGGCAAGGACGCGTTCACGTCGCCCGAGATGAAGCGCACGATGGACCTCTGCGTCTCGTGCAAGGCCTGCCGCCGCGAATGTCCGACCGGCGTCGACATGGCGCGGATGAAGGTCGAGTTCCTGCACCACTACCACGCCCGCCACGGCCTGCCGCTGAAGGACCGGCTGATCGGCGCGATGCCGCACTACGCCGGCATCGCCGCCCGGCTCGCGCCGCTGCTCAACCTGCGCGACCGGGTGCCGGCGCTGGCGCGGATCTCCGAGCAGGTCGCCGGCCTCTCCGCCCGGCGCTCGCTGCCGCGCTGGCGCAGGCCCTGGAATGAGACCGGCGAGCCGGCCCATCCGCAGGACGTGGTGGGCGAGCACCGCGACGTGATCCTGTTCGGCGACACCTTCAACCGCGCCTTCGAGCGCGAGAACCTGGAGGCGGCCGAGCGGGTGCTCGTCGCCGCCGGCTATCGGCTGCACCGCGTCTTTCCCGCCAAGGGCAAACGCCCGCTCTGCTGCGGGCGGACGTGGCTCGCCTCGGGCCAGACCGACCGGGCGCGGGCCGAGGCGCGACGGACGCTGGACGCGCTCCTGCCCTTCGTCAGGGCCGGCGCCCGCGTCGTCGGCCTCGAACCGTCCTGCCTGCTCACCTTCCGCGACGAGTTCGTCGCCCTGCTGCCCGGGCCGGACGCGAACCTGCTGGCCAAGCAGAGCCTGCTGATTGAGGAGCTGCTCGCCGCCGACCTCAAGGCCGGCCTGATCGCGCCGGACTTCGCCGACCAGGGCGGCCGCGTCGCGCATCTGCACGGCCATTGCCACCAGAAGTCCTTCGGCGCGATGGGCGCGGTCGAGAGCGTGCTGCGCAGCGTGCCCGGGCTCGACGTGCGCCCGATCGAATCGAGCTGCTGCGGCATGGCCGGCGCCTTCGGCTACGGCGCCGAGACCGTCGACACCTCGCTGGCGATGGCCGAGCTGTCGCTGTTTCCGGCCTTGCGCAAGGCCGGCCCCGGCGATCTCGTGGTCGCGGACGGCACCAGCTGCCGCCACCAGATCCACGACGGGCTCGGGTTGGAGGCAGAACATGTGATCAGGATCCTGGACCGAGCCCTGATGCCTCGACACTGATTTCGGAGGCGCCTAAACAGGGGCGCCTCCTGCTCGCCCGCGATTGCATCGAACGCATGAACAAGATCGATCCCGGCCTTGGCATCAATCGACGTTATCTTCACGACGAGGTGGCGGACCGGATCCGGGCGCTGATTCAATCCGGGGAGATGGAGCCCAAGGCGCGCGTCAACGAGGGCGAGCTCACCGAACGCTTCGGCATCTCGCGCACGCCGCTTCGCGAGGCGATCAAGATCCTGGCCACCGAAGGCCACCTCGAGCTGCTGCCCAATCGCGGGGCGCGGGTCGCCAGCATCTCCCAGGTGGAGATCGAGGAGATGATGGAGGTCATCGCCGGCCTCGAGGCGACGGCCGCCGACCTCGCCTGCCGCACCGTCACCGAGGACGAGATCGCCGCGATCCAGGCGGATCACGACGCGATGGTCGGGATGTGGAAGGCCTCCGACGAGGCCGGCTACTTCCGCCTCAACCGCCAGATCCACGAGGCGATCATGGCCGCGAGCCGCAACGCGACGCTGGCGGGGATCTATCGCAGCCTGTCGGGCCGCATCCAGCGCTCGCGCTACTCCGCGCACCAGACGCCCGAGCAGTGGACCCGGGCGATCGAGGAGCACGACCGCATGGTGCAGCTTCTGCGGGCCCGCGACGGCACCGCGCTCTCCCAGCTGATGCGCGAGCACATCCGCGGCAAGAAGCCGGTGATCGCCGCCAATTTCGGCGAGGCCTCCGCCGACCTGCCGGCGGACGCCGCCGACTGAGGCTTTAGTCGGCGTCCGTCATCTCGAACCAGAACGAGGCGCCCGGCAGGCCGGTGTCGTTCGGGTAGTGGAACGGGATGTCCGGGCCGCCGGCGCGCGCCGCGAACACCCGTTTCACCCGCTCGCCGAAGCCGGCATCCTGGCAGAGATAGGTGATCGGCGCCGTGACCTTGAACGGCGGCCGTCCGCACATCAGCATCGCGGCGAGCAGATATTGCTCGTTGTAGAGCCGGTAGTTCCAGGCGGTTGGGTAGTCGTCGGGGATGAAGATGTCGTGGATGTGCACGATCACGCCCGGGACCAGCCGCGGCAGGATCTCGAAGAAGAACACCACCACGTCGGAGTTGGCGAAGGCCCGGTGCGACCCGTCGAAGAACAGCACGTCGCCGGCCTGCAGCGCGTCGAAGACCGCGAGGTCGCAGACCTCGAGCGGCTGGCGGATCACCCGGTCGCAGATCTGGTCGATGTGCCGGCGCGGGTTGGGATCGATCGAGGTCATCCGCGTCGGCAGCGACAGGGCCTCGACGGCGTAGCGGGCGAAGCAGGTCGAGGTGCCCGAACCGATCTCGACGTAGCGCGCCGGCCGTTTCCAGGCGAGGAAGGTGACGAGGGCCGCCGCATCGAGCGCCGTGAACCAGGTGTTGTTCCAGCACGGCGCGGTCGGGTTGGCGATGTCGGGCGCGTGGGCGACCCCTTGGATCAGCGCCGCGTGGTCCTCCAGCGCCGACACGAAGCGCTCGTAATCCGGGCGGCCCTGGTCGAGCACCGTTCGCAGGCGGCTGTGCGGAAGGGTCTGCGGCTGCCAGCGTGCCTGCGGGGCGACCGGATAGTAATCGTGGACGGTGTGGCTCCACCGGAACGGATCGGTGCTCGCCCGGAAGATGTCGAGACCCGCCTTCCGGCCCGCGGTCTTCACCAAGTGCTTGAGCATCGACGACTCCGACCCGCACGCCCCAGGACGAAGGATCGTACCATCAAAAACAATCTGTGGTTGAGTTGTTCTGCGTAGACGCCCGCTCCGATCGCAATCGCGGTAAATGCAATTCCCGCTGCCCGCCCGAGCCAAATGGTTCCGTCCGGTCGGTGGCTCAGGCGGCGTTGCCGAGGGAGCGCAGGCCGGCGACCAAGTCTGAGAAGCGGTCGCCCTGCACCACCACGTGCGTCCGCAGCCGTTCGGCGGCCGCCGCGTCGTCGCCGCCGACGATCGCCGCGACGATGCTGTCATGCTCCGCCAGCGACTGACCGAGCCGATGCCGCGTCCGAAGCTGCAGGCGGCGATAGGGCGCGAGCCGCCGGCTAAGCAGGCGCGCCTGCTCGGCGAGGAAGGCGTTGCCGCAGGCGCCGTAGACCACCGCGTGGAAGACGTGGTTCTCCGCGTAGTAGCCTTCGGTGTCGCCGGCCGCGGCGGCGGTCTCGCAGGCCGCGAGCGCCGCCTGCAGCGCAGCCTCGTGGTCCGGCGTCAGGCGCCGGGCCGCGAAGCGGCCGCAGGCCGCCTCCAGCTCGGCCATGGTCTCGAACATCGCCAGCAGGAGCTGCGGCTCCGGCGCGCTGACGATGGTGCCCTTGCGCGGCTTGGTCTCGACGAGCCCGGTGACCGCCAGTTGCAGCAGCGCCTCGCGGATCGGCGTCCGGGACACCCCGAACCGCTCGGCGAGAACCACCTCGTCGAGGCGCGCGCCGACGGCCAAGCGGCCGGCCACGATCTCGTCCTCGATGGTCTGCCGCAGGCGCTGTGCCTGGCTCATCGCCGAACCCCTCCCGGGCGCAACGTTTTCTCTCCGCTCATTATGCAGGGGCGTTGACAAAATATACAAGAGCCCCTTCAATGTATACCAAGCGTTGCATCCCGTATATTGTGCGGCGCAAAACAATACAGTCGCGATTGTGCGACGCGGGAGAAACATCATGATGCCGACCCGACGCGCCCTCCTCGCCGGCGGCCTCGCCGCGCCGGCCCTGCTGCGCTTCGGCCTCGGCGCGGCCCAGGCCGCGACCGTGCTGAAGCTCTCGCATCAGTTCCCGGGCGGCACCATTGACGAAGGCGACTTCCGCGACCGCATGTGCCGGAAGCTCGCGAAGGCCGTCGGCGAGCGCTCAAAGGGCGCGCTGGAGGTGCAGGTCTATCCCGGCTCGTCGCTGATGAAGACCAACGCCCAGTTCGGCGCGATGCGCAAAGGCGCGCTCGACATGTCGCTCTACCCGTCGCCCTACGCCGGCGGCGAGATCCCCGAGCTGAACATCGGTCTGATGCCGGGGCTGGTGACCTCCTACGCGCAGGGCGTCGCCTGGAAGGCGGCGCCGGTCGGCCGCAAGCTCACCGAGATCCTCGACGCCAAGGGCATCATCCTCGTCTCCTGGGTCTGGCAGGCGGGCGGCGTCGCCAGCCGCGAGCGCCCGCTCTACGCGCCGGCCGACGCCAAGGGCCTCAAGGTCCGCGGCGGCTCGCGCGAGATGGACCTGATGATGAAGCAGGCGGGGGCGGCCACCCTCTCGATCCCGTCGAGCGAATCCTACGCCGCGATGCAGACCGGCGCGTGCGACGCGGTCATCACCTCCTCCACCAGCCTGATCTCGTTCCGCCTCGAGGAGCTGTCGAAGGCGCTCACCTCCGGCCGCGAGCGCTCGTACTGGTTCATGCTCGAGCCGATCATGATGTCGAAGTCGATCTTCAGCGGCCTGCCGAAGGACCAGCAGGACCTGATCATGACCGTCGGCGCCGAGCTCGAATCCTTCGGCCAGGACGGCGCCAAGGCCGACGACACCCATGTCGAGCAGGTCTTCGCGAAGGCCGGCGCCAAGGTGCAGAACCTCGACGAGAAGACCATGGGGCAGTGGCGCGACATCGCCCGCGACACGGCGTGGAAGGACTACGCCTCCAAGAACGCGCAGTGCGCCGAGCTCCTGAAGCTCGCGGAGCAGGTCGCATGAGCGCGATGCAAGCGCAGTCCTGGCCATCCGGCCAACGGCCGGCAAGCGCGAATGCGCGCCGCGGCCGGTGCCGCGGAACGCTCCCGAGGCGTCGGCATCGGGAGCACACACGATGAGCCACGCCTTCGACGCGGCCTCGGCCGCCTCCGAGACGAAGGCGGTCGCCGAGCCCCGGATCCCCGGCGCGCTCGGCGTCATGGATCGCGCGATGAAGCGCCTGAACGGGGTGATCATGGTGCTCGGCGGGCTGGCGCTCGTCGGCGCCTGCCTCGTGCTGAGCTACAGCGTGGTGATCCGCTACGTCCTGCACGAGCCGACCGACTGGCAGGACGAGATGGCCGTGTTCCTGATCGTCGGCGCGACCTTCTTCTCGGCCGCCGCGGTCCAGGCCAAGCGCGGCCACGTGGCGATCGAGGCGCTGACCGGGTTCCTGTCGCCCAAGGTCAACCGCGCCCGCCTGCTCATGGCTGACGTGATCAGCTTCGTCTTCGTGGTGTTCTTCGCCTGGAAGAGCTGGACGCTGTTCCACGAGGCCTGGGTCGACGGCCAGGTCTCGCAATCGAGCTGGGGCCCGCCGCTCGCCATCCCCTACGCGCTGATGGCCGTCGGCATGAGCCTGCTCGGCATCCAGTTCGCCGTGCAGATCGTCCAGGCCCTGACCTACGGCCCGAACTCCGCCGGCTGGGTCGCGCCGAAGATCGGCGTCGGCGCCGACCTGAACAAGGACATGCACGAGCGGCCCGACGCGACGCCGCGCGGCACCGACCCGATGGGCGACACCGTCGACACCGCGAGGATCACCCGATGAGCACCGCCGCGATCGGCTTCCTCTATGCCGGAGCCACCCTCTCGGCGATGCTGGCCGGCATCCCCATCGCCTTCGCGCTCGGCTTCGTCGCGCTGGCGTTCATGTTCTTCTTCATGCCGTCGGCCTCGCTCGATACCGTGGCGCAGAACGTCTACGAGGAGATGGCCTCGATCACCCTGCTCTCGATCCCGCTCTTCATCCTGAAGGGCGCCGCGATCGGGCGCTCGAAGGCGGGGCAGGACCTGTACTCGGCGATGCATGCCTGGATGCACCGCATCCCCGGGGGGCTCGGCATCGCCAACGTCTTCGCCTGCGCGCTGTTCGCCGCCATGGCGGGGTCCTCGCCCGCGACCTGCTCGGCGATCGGCTCGGCCGGCATCCCCGAGATGCGCAAGCGCGGCTACTCGCCGGGCTTCGCCGCCGGCATCATCGCGGCCGGCGGCACGCTCGGCATCCTGCTGCCGCCGTCGATCACCATGATCCTCTACGCGGTGGCCGCCGAGCAGTCGCTCGGGCGCCTGTTCCTGGCCGGCATCGGGCCGGGGCTGCTGCTGGTCGGGCTGTTCGCGGCGTGGGCGATGTTCCGCTTCCGCGCCGAGTACGCCACCGCGAAGGCCGCCTACGAGCGGGGCGGCGTCCAGTCGCCGATCCTCGCCGAGGACACCTACAGCATGCGCCAGCGGTTCGAGACGCTGCCGCGGGTGCTGCCCTTCGTCGTGCTGCTCACCGGCGTGATGGTCGCGCTCTACGGCGGCTACGCGACGCCCTCCGAGACCGCGGGCCTCGGCGGCCTCCTGGCGCTCGGCCTGATCGCGGCGATCTACGGCGTCTGGCGCCCGCGGGACGTCAGCCCGATCCTCACCGCGACCCTGCGCGAATCGACCATGCTGATGCTGATCATCGGCATGTCGCTGCTCTACGCCTACGTGATGAGCTACCTGCACATCTCGCAGTCGGCCGCCGCCGCGATCGTGGCGATGCAGCTCTCGCCCTGGGTGCTGCTGGTCACGATCCTCGGGCTGGTGATCGGGCTCGGCTTCTTCCTGCCGCCAGTCTCGATCATCCTGATGACGGCGCCGATCATCCTGCCGCCGCTGAAGGCCGCGGGCTTCGACCTCGTCTGGTTCGGCGTGGTGATGACGATCACCATGGAGATGGGCCTGATCCACCCGCCGGTGGGGCTCAACATCTTCGTCATCAAGAACATCGCCCCCGACATCCCGCTCTCGGACATCATCTGGGGCACGCTCCCCTTCGTGGTGCTGATGGCGGTCGCGATCCTGATCCTGTGCCTCGTGCCGGGCATCGCCCTGTGGCTGCCGGACCTGCTGCTGCCGTCGACGCGGTAGCGCGGCCCTTCTCCCCTCTCCCCGCACGCGGGGAGAGGCCCGAAGGCACCTCGTCGTGCCTGCGGGAAGCGGAGGCGAAGCCGTAGCGAGGGTGAGGGGGTGGGGACGAACGAAGCTCCTTCGTCGAAGCCCCCTCACCTTCGGCTGCCGCCTCGCCGCGCCGACGACGAGGTCGTTGCGGCCCTCTCCCCGCAGGCGGAGCGAGGGGATGCGTGGCGAACGGGCGACCCAATGCGGATCGAGCGAGGTTCTGATCGCCCGTGCGGGAAAGCGGATCAGCGCCCCTGCCAGTCCGGCGTGCGCTTGGCGAGGAACGCCTCCATGCCCTCGCGAAAGTCGCGGCTCATGTAGCAGCTGAGGATCAGGTCGTCGCCGGGCTGCGGCTCGCCCTCGGGGGCGGCGGCCTCCTCGGCGAGCCGCCGCAGGCCTTCCTTGGTGGCCTGCATCGTCAGCGGGGCGTGGCCGGTCAGGAGCGTCGCCAGCTCCGTCGCGCGCGCGGCCAGGGCGGCGGCATCGGTGGGATCGAAGGTCAGGGCGCCCTCCCCTGCGACCTCCGGCGTCGCGGAGCGGTCCGAGCACACCACCGGGCAGCCGAGCGCCTGCGCCTCCAGCACCGGCAGGCAGAAGCCTTCCGCGAAGGACGGAACGCAGAGGCACAGCGCGCCGCGGTAGAGCGCGGCGAGCCTCTGGTCGTCGATGCGCGACAGGCGGACCACGCGGGAAGCCGCCCCGAGCCGCCGGAGCGTCCCGGCGACGGCGTCGGCGGGGTCCTCGCCGACATGGACGACGGCGAGATCGGGATGGGCGTGCGCGATCGAGGCCACCGCTTCGGCGAGCAGGCCGAAGTTCTTGTTGTGCGTGGCGTTCCCGACGGCGAGCACGTAGGGGCCGGCGACCTCCGCGGGCGCCCCGACGGCGAGGGCCGCAGGGTCGAGCACGGAAGCCGAGGGGATCACGCGGACGCGCCCGCGGACGGCAGGGTAATGCTGCTCCAGGTCGCGCCGCGTCGCGTCCGAGACGGCGACGACGGCGTGGTTGCGCGCCAGCATCAGCCGGAAGACCCAGTCGGTGATGAGCGCCTCGCGCGGGCCGGTGCTCTGAGGGATCGTGCGGAAGTACAGGTCGTGGACGACGACGATGCGCGCCCGTCCGCCGGCGCCCGCGCCGTAGGGGTCGATGTTCAGCACCACGTCGATGGCGTGCCGCCGGCAGCAGGCCGGAACGGTGACGAGCTGGGCCAGCACGTCGAGGACCACGATGCGTGGGCGGCGCACCGTCACGACCGCGACGGCGTCGCGCCACGCCGCGGGGAGCTCGGCCCGGGTCCAGGGCGAGCGCAGCACCACGGCGACGTCGGGCCGCCGGACGAGCTCGCCGATCAGCGCGAAGGCGACGCGGGCGACGCCGGACGGCTTGCCGCCGAACTGGCTCGGCATGTTGAGCAGGATGCGCTTCATCGACTGGCAATAACCCCGGACTAGGGTCGATCTAGCACCGTCAGATTGATCAGATGCGTATTCTCCACCTCTCATCGCTGTATCAGCCCGAACAGGTCGGGGGGGCGGAGCTGATGGTGGAGACCCTCGTGCGGATGCAGGCGGGTCTCGGGGCGCAGGTCGGCGTCGCCTGCCTGTCGCGCCGGGCGGAGCCGCCCGACCGGTCGGGCGCGGCGACGATCTACCGCCTCGGCCACGGCACCCCGTTCTACGTCCTCGACTGGGCCGAGCACGGGCGGCTCGACCGCCTGCGCTACAAGCTCGCCGCGCAGTGGGACGGGCGCACGCTCGCCGCGATGGAGGCCGCGGTGCGGGATTTTTCGCCCGACGTGGTGAACACGCACTCGATGTCGGAGCTGACGCCGCGGATCTGGCCGATGCTGCGCCTGCTCGGGGTGCCGGTCGTCCACACGCTGCACGACTTCACGAGCCTGTGCAGCAACGGCGCGATGGTGCGGCACGGCCGCGCCTGCGAGCGGCAGCACGCCAAGTGCCGCGCCTACGCGCTCCTGCACCGGCTCTGCCAGCGGCCGGTCGACGCCGTGGTCGGCGTCGGCAGCGACATCCTCGCCCGCCACCTCGCGGCCGGGTTCTTCCGCGACGTGCCGGCCGCGTTGCGGCAGGTGATCTGGAACCCGATCGAGGCGGGGCCGCCGCCGGCGCCGCGCGCCCTCCCCTCGGGCGGGGTCACGTTCGGCTACATCGGCCGGATCGAGCCGTCGAAGGGCGTCGACACCCTGATCGAGGCCTGCCGCCGCCTGCCCGGCACCGGCTGGCGGCTGCGCGTCGC
>NZ_VRUV01000879.1:0-1164 GCF_008039455.1 Methylobacterium sp. WL116 | reverse complement strand
GCGCCGACCTCGTCGCGGCGCCCCCGGTCGGGCACCGCCACGGTGGCGTCGCCCCCGGCGATCCGCCCCATCGCGGCGATGATGCGGTCGAGCGGCCGGGCGATGCCGCGCATCACGAAGGCGATGCCGCAGAGCGCGCAGAGCAGGGCGCCGGCGCAGACCGCCACCGTGAGCCGCAGGGCGGAGTCGTAGCTGAGGGCGGCGTCGGCGGAGGCGGCGTCGCCGCCCCGGTCGTTCAGGGCGGAATCCGCGTCGAGCACCTTCAAGGCCGCGTCCAACGGCATCCGCGAGCGGTCGAAGGCGGCGACCATGCGTGCCCTGTCGCCGTCCCGCGCGGCGGCGACGAGCTGGCTGCGCAGGTCGAGATAGGCGGCCCACTGCCCCTTGAAGCCGTCCCACAGGGCGGCCTCCTCCGGGCTCGAGATCAGCGGCTCGTAGGACGTCACAGCCTTCGCGATCGCCGCGAGGCGGGTGGCGCCGACCGCGTCGAGCTCCGCCGGCGGCTCGGCCGCCAGGACGTAGCGCGCGTCGACGAGGCGGAGGCGGGCGGTGGCGTATTTCAATTCGCCGATCCAGCGCACGCTCGGCAGCCAGTTCGTCGCGATCTCGGTCGCGCTGGCGTTGACGGCGCGCAGCTTGGAGGCGGCGAACAGGCCCTGCCCGGCGATGCTGACGGTGAGGATGCCGATGACGCCGATCAGCGCGGCCTTGATGGTCAACCGCATGATGGGACGGTCCTCGGATTGTGCGACTCAGGTCATCCTAATGCGAAGGACTTAAATGACGCTGAATTCGAGCACGCGCAGGTGTTTGTCCTCGCTTCCTGGAAGATCTAAATCCAGGAGTGAAATAGAGGACGATAGCTCAACTGCTGGTGTGCAATCTTCCGGGCTGCAAGACTGCCGCGATCGCGACCGCCGCCCATCTCAGGCGCGTCGCAGGCGCAGCCCGAACAGGTGGAGCAGGCCCGCGAGCAGGCCGCCGTAGATCGCCGCGCCGACGATCCCGAGGAGCGCCAGCACCGCGATCTCGCGGCCGCGCGGCAGGGCGGGCACGACGGATTCCGCCAGCGGCAGGCCGTAGACCGCCACCAGCGCCAGGCCGGCGCAGGCGAGCGCGACGCCGAGCACCGTGAGGCCGAGCGTGCGCCCCGGCGCGGTCCAG
>NZ_VRUV01000878.1:0-1171 GCF_008039455.1 Methylobacterium sp. WL116 | reverse complement strand
GCTCTGAGGCCGGCGCGGCCGGCGGCGGGCCGGAACCGCGCGCCGAGCCGCTTCAGCATAGTTAAGATTTACCAAGCGGGCGAATTCAGCAGTCTTTGCGCTGTCGGCAGGCCTTTGAGCCGTCGATATTTCTAAAAGTGCAAGCATCTCCGCCTATCACCAGCATTGGCCGCGACCATTCAGGTGATTACACCTGTAAGTTGCATCCACACCGGGCTTCGCCTCGGTGCCCCTTCCTTCGAGGTCTCGAAGATGCGCGTCGCGATCGTCCATGATTGGCTCTACGTCGTCGGCGGTGCCGAGCGCGTCCTGCACGAGATCCTGGCGATCTATCCCGAGGCGGACGTCTTCACGCTGTTCGACTTCCTGAGCCCGGCCGACCGCGCCAAGATCGGCGTCGGCGCCACGCGGACGAGCTTCCTGCAGCGGATGCCGCTGGTGCGCACCCGGCACCGCGCCTACCTGCCGCTGATGCCGATCGCCGTCGAGCAGTTCGACCTCTCGGCCTACGACCTCGTGATCTCGAGCAGCTACGCCGTCGCCAAGGGCATCCTGACCGGGCCGAGCCAGGTCCACGTGTCCTACATCCATTCGCCGATGCGCTACGCCTGGGACATGCAGCACAGCTACCTGCGCGAGAGCGGGTACGAGCACGGCGTCAAGAGCATGGTCGCCCGCATGATCCTGCACCGGATGCGCCTGTGGGACACCCGCACCGCCAGCGGGCCGGACGCGGTGGTCGCCAACTCCGCCTTCGTCGCCCGGCGCATCCGCAAGGTCTACGGCCGCGCCGCCGAGGTGATCCATCCGCCGGTCACGCAATCGGCGATCCGGGCGGATCTGCCGCGCGGCGACCACTTCCTCGTGGCGAGCCGCCTCGTGCCGTACAAGAACGTGCGCGCGGTGATCGAGGCCTTCGCCCTGTTGCCGGACCTCCGGCTCGTCGTCGCCGGGACCGGCTCCGAGGAGGCGCGCCTGCGCGAGGCGGCCGGGCCGAACGTGACGTTCGCCGGCTTCGTCGGGGATTCCGAGCTCCGCCGGCTGATGGGGACGGCGCGCGCCTTCGTGTTCGCGGCGGAGGAGGATTTCGGGATCATCCCGGTGGAGGCGCAGGCCGAGGGCACCCCCGTGCTGGCGCTCGGCCGCGGCGGCGCGCGCGAGACCGTGGCGA
>NZ_VRUV01000877.1:0-1174 GCF_008039455.1 Methylobacterium sp. WL116 | reverse complement strand
GCCCTCGTCGTCGCGCTCGCCGGGCCCCGCCTCGTCCTGCCGGCCACCGCCCTGCCGGCCTCGGGCCGCGAGATCATGCTGGCGATGGACCTGTCCGGCTCGATGGAGCGGCGCGACTTCTCGCTCGACGGCGAGACCGTGAACCGCCTCGTCGCGGTCAAGCGCGTGGGCGCCGACTTCATCCGCCGCCGCGCCGGCGACCGCATCGGCCTGGTGATCTTCGCCGACCAGGCCTTCGTCGCGGCCGGGCTCACCTTCGACACGGCGAGCGTGGCGCGGGCCCTGGAGGAGGCGACGATCGGCCTCGTCGGCCGCTCCACCGGCATCGGCGACGGCCTCGGGCTGGCGCTGCGCCGGCTCGATCCGAAGGATTCCGGCATCGACGGCCAGCCGGTCGCGTCCTCGAAGGCGGTGATCCTGCTCTCCGACGGCGCCAACAACGCCGGCCAGACCACGCCGCGGGACGTGGCGGCATTGGCCAGGGACCTCGGCATCAAGGTCTACACCATCGCCCTCGGCCCCCGCGACATGGCCGACGCCGACGGCGAGCAGGACGTGGTCGACACCGAGACGCTGCGCGAGATGGCCGAGATCACCGGCGGCAAGGCGTTCCGGGTGCGGACCACCGACGACCTCGTCGCGGTGGCCGACGCCATCGACACCCTGGAGGGCGGCCGCGCCAAGGCCCCCCCGGTGCCCCTGCGCCGCGACCTCTGGCCCTGGCCGGCGGCGCTCGCCTTCGCCTGCGCCGGGCTGCTCCTGGCTTCCCGGAGGCGGGGATGATGCCAGCGCGCGGGCTCGTGCCCGCCTTGCCGCCGACCGTTTCGCGCATCCCCTCTCCCCGCACGCGGGGAGAGGGCCGCGACGACCCCGTCGTCGTCGCGGCGAGGCGGCAGCCGACGGTGAGGGGGCTTCGACCGGCGAGCCTCCCAGGGCACCGTCCCCTCACCGCCGCCTCGGCTTCGCCTCCGCTTCCCGGCCGCACGACGAGGTGCGGCCGGGCCTCTCCCCGCACGCGGGGAGAGGGGGGCCCTCCCCACTGCCGGGGCATCCCGCGATGACCGTCCTCGACGCCTACGCGCTGCTGCGGCCGTGGTGGCTGCTCGCGATTCCCCTGGTCGCCGTGCTGGCCTTCCGCGCCGCCGCCCGCGCCGCGCCCCTCGGCGACTGGGCG
>NZ_VRUV01000876.1:0-1190 GCF_008039455.1 Methylobacterium sp. WL116 | reverse complement strand
GGCCGCCACGACGACGACGGCGACGCTCGATCCGGGTTCGGACATGCCTGGGGGTTTCCGTCGTGCCGGGGCCGACACGATCAAGCTCGTGGACGAGCAGGGCGGCATCGGCCGCGTGCGCGAGACGCCGGCCCGCGAGCACCTGCGCGCGGTGCAGACGCCGCAGGCCTTCGTCTTCGGGACCTTGCGCGACGCGCACCGCGCCGCCGCCGCCGAGGGCCTGCACGGCTTCACCGACGACGGCGCCCTCGCCGAATGGGCTGGCCTCGCCGTGGTGGTGTTCGCCGGCGACCCGAAGAACCGCAAGATCACCCAACCCTCCGACCTGATCGAGGCCGACCGGGCCTTTTCCGGCTCAGGCGAGGAGACGGCGAAGGACAGTGCGAAGGACATCGCCATGACGACCTACGTGACCCGCCTCGGCACCGGATTCGACGTGCACGCCTTCACCGACGGCGACCATGTCTGGCTCGGCGGGGTGAAGATCCCGGCCGACCGCGGGGTGCTCGCCCATTCGGACGGCGACGTCGCGCTGCACGCCCTCACCGACGCGCTGCTCGGCGCCATCGCCGACGGCGATATCGGCACCCATTTCCCGCCCTCGGACGAGCAGTGGCGCGGGGCGTCGTCGGACCGGTTCCTGGCCCATGCCTGCAAGCTGGTGCGCGACCGCGGCGGTCGCATCGACCATCTCGACATCACGGTGCTGGCGGAAGCGCCCCGTATCGGCGCCCACCGCGAGACGATCCGCGCCCGCATCGCCGAGATCTGCGCCGTGCCGCTGACCGCGGTGTCGATCAAGGCGACGACCACGGAGAAGCTCGGCTTCGTCGGCCGCGCGGAAGGCCTCGCGGCCCAGGCCGCCGCGACCATCCGCCTGCCGGAGGAGGTGGAGACGAGCCCGGTGGACGCCCAGGCCGAGACGGCCATGCGCCAGGGCTGACGGTTGGGCGGACGCGCGTCCGCTGCATCATCCGAAGGCCGCTTCGAACGAAAAAGGGATTCGCGCGATGTTCGACGACGCCCTCCTCGCCCGCGCCACCGCCCTGGTCGGGGCCTACGCCGAGGCCGGCACCCGGATCGCGACGGCCGAATCCTGCACCGGAGGGCTCGTCGCCGGGTTGCTGACGGCGGTGCCCGGCTCGTCGGCGGTGGTCGAGCGCGGCTTCGTCACCTACTCGAACGAGGCC
>NZ_VRUV01000875.1:0-1195 GCF_008039455.1 Methylobacterium sp. WL116 | reverse complement strand
CCTTCCGCCCGCGCCCGGTTCCGCCCGCGACCACGGATCGGCCGGACGATCACGTCATGCCGGCCGCTCCGGTCGCGGCCGCGGCGCCGATCGCGCTCGATCCGGGCGACGCGGTCGTGCCCATGGCCGGCGATCGCTTCGTCTGGCGGAGCGATGCGGCAGACCGCCTCGCGACGATCTCCGGGGCATCGTTCGGGCCGCTCGCGCCGCGCCTCGTCGGGCACAGCTGGGCCGACCTCGCCGGGGCCGGCCGCTTGCGCGATGCAGACGCGTTCCTCGCCGCGGTCGGATCCCGGCGCACGTTTCGGGCGCTGCCGGCCGTGCTGGACGCCGGCCCGATCGGTGCGCTCGCCCTCGACCTGTCCGGCGCCTGCCTCGGCCGCAGCGGCGACACGTTCTCGGGATTGGGCGGGTACGGCGTGGTGCGCGCGGTGATTGCACCGTCGGCAGCTTTGGAACCCCCGACCGATGCGGCGCAAGCCGGTCCGGATCCGGTCGTCCCCGTTCCCGATCCCCAGCTGCCCGACACCGTCTCCCCGCCCGACGCGGAGGCGGGCGGCCCGGGCTCCGAGGGAGCCGATCGCACGCTGCCCGACATCCGCAAGGCCGCGTGGCCGCCGGCGACGATCACCGCCGCCCGCTTCGGCAGCCCTTGGGCCGGCGATCCATTTGCGCGCGATCCCTGGTCCGGTGCCCGCGGCCCGGCGCCGGTGCCAGATATCGACGCCGCCCCTGCGCCGATCGCGGTCCTGCCGGACCCCGAGCCGGCGCCCGTCGAGCAGAGCCCGCCCAGCGAAAGCCCGGTCGCGGTGCAGGAGGGCGCCGACGCCGCCCTGTCGGTGACCGAGCACGCGGCCTTCCGCGAGATCGCCCGCGCGCTCGGCGCCCGCTACGCCGGCGACGACGAGATCCGGGACCCGGCCGACGCCGCGGACGCGCGCGGCGCGAGCGGAGCGGTGATGCCGTTCCCGACGCTCAGGGCCGTGGAGCCCGAGACGCCGGTGCAGCCGGACGGCGTCGCTCCGCCCCTGGACGACCTCCCCCTTTCGATGCTGATCCACCGCGGCGACGCGGTGCTGGCGGCCAACCGCCGCCTCCTCGATCTCACCGGATACGCCGACCTCGCGAGCCTTCAGGCCGCGGGCCTCCATCGCCTGTTCCCCGGGCTTGCCCCGGCCGACCGCGCCGCCGGTGC
>NZ_VRUV01000874.1:0-1197 GCF_008039455.1 Methylobacterium sp. WL116 | reverse complement strand
ACCATGGCCAAAGAGAAGTTTGCCCGCACGAAGCCGCACTGCAACATCGGCACGATCGGTCACGTCGACCACGGCAAGACGTCGCTGACGGCGGCGATCACGAAGGTCTTGGCGGAGTCCGGCGGGGCGACGTTCACGGCCTACGACCAGATCGACAAGGCTCCGGAGGAGAAGGCGCGCGGGATCACGATCTCGACGGCGCACGTGGAGTACGAGACGACGAACCGGCACTACGCGCACGTCGACTGCCCCGGCCACGCCGACTACGTGAAGAACATGATCACGGGCGCGGCGCAGATGGACGGCGCGATCCTGGTGGTGTCGGCGGCCGACGGCCCGATGCCGCAGACCCGCGAGCACATCCTGCTGGCGCGCCAGGTCGGCGTTCCGGCGCTGGTGGTGTTCCTCAACAAGGTGGATCTCGTCGACGACGCCGAGCTGCTCGAGCTCGTCGAGATGGAAGTGCGCGAGCTTCTGTCGAAGTACGACTTCCCCGGCGACGACATCCCGATCACTAAGGGCTCGGCCAAGGTCGCGCTCGACAACGGCGACAAGGCGGTCGGGCACGACGCGGTGCTGGCGCTGATGAAGACGGTGGACGACTACATCCCGCAGCCGGAGCGTCCGATCGACATGCCGTTCCTGATGCCGATCGAGGACGTGTTCTCGATCTCGGGCCGCGGCACGGTGGTGACGGGCCGGGTCGAGCGCGGCATCGTCAAGGTCGGCGAGACGGTGGAGATCGTCGGCATCCGCGACACCCAGACCACGACGGTCACGGGCGTCGAGATGTTCCGCAAGCTGCTCGACCAGGGCCAGGCGGGCGACAACGTCGGCGTGCTGCTGCGCGGCACCAAGCGCGAGGACGTCGAGCGCGGCCAGGTCGTGTGCAAGCCGGGCTCGGTCAAGCCCCACACCAAGTTCAAGGCCGAGGCCTACATCCTGACCAAGGAGGAGGGCGGGCGCCACACGCCGTTCTTCACCAACTACCGGCCGCAGTTCTACTTCCGCACCACCGACGTGACCGGCGTGTGCGTGCTGCCCGAGGGCACCGAGATGGTGATGCCGGGCGACAACGTGACCATGGACGTCACGCTGATCGTGCCGGTGGCCATGGAGGAGAAGCTGCGCTTCGCCATCCGCGAGGGCGGCCGAACCGTCGGCGCCGGCGTCGTCGCCGCCATCAACGCGTAGTCG
>NZ_VRUV01000873.1:0-1200 GCF_008039455.1 Methylobacterium sp. WL116 | reverse complement strand
CCCTCGCCCCACGATTCCGACAGGTCGCCCTGCTGCAGCTTCACGTCCGAGATGCGGTTGACGACGCCGCGGGCGGCATGATGGGCGGCGCCCAGCGTCCGCCGCAGCAGCGCCCGGTGCAGATCGGCCCGAACGACTTCCAGTCGTTCGAGCGCCTGCTCAACGAGGTCCAGGACGCGTATTCGCACGAGGACATGGTCGGCCTGCGCAACCTCGCGACGCCGGAGATGGCCGGCTACTTCGAGGAGGAGCTGCGCGGCAATGCCGCCCGCGGCGTCGTCAACCGCATCTCGGACGTGAAGCTGCAGCAGGGCGACCTGTCGGAATCGTGGGGCGAGGGCGCGCAGGACTTCGCCACGGTGGCGATGCGCTACACCCTGAAGGACGTGACGATCGACCGGAACAGCAACCGCGTCGTCTCCACCGAGCCGGGCGAGGCGACCGAGTTCTGGACCTTCGTGCGCACACCCGGGCGCCCGTGGATCCTCTCGGCGATCCAGCAGACCCGCTAAGACGCCACGCTTCGACGAAACCGGCCGGCGTCCCTCACGGGGCGCCGGCCTTTCTATGCGCGTCCCACAGGTTGGCGAGCCGGACGAAGCCGGCCACCGGCACCTCCTCGGCCCGCGCGGTCTCCGCGATGCCGGCCTCCGCGAGCAGGGCGATCGGCTCCGGCGTCAGCCCCTTCAGGCTCTGGCGCAGCATCTTGCGGCGCTGCCCGAAGGCGGCGCGCGTCACCGCCTCGAGCGCGCCCGCCCGGCAGGGCAGGGGGGTGGCGCGCGGGACGATGCGCACGACGCTCGAGGTCACCTTCGGCGGCGGCACGAAGGCGGAGGGCGCCACGTCGAACAGGATGTCGCTCTGCGTGCGCCAGCCGCACAGCACGCCGAGGCGGCCGTAATCGGCCCGCTCCGACTCGTCGGCGACGATGCGCTCGGCGACCTCGCGCTGGAACATCAGCGTGGCGGAATCCCACCACGGCGGCCAGGCCTCGCCTTCGAGCCAGCCGGTGAGCAGGGCGGTGCCGACGTTGTAGGGCAGGTTCGCCACGATCCGCGCCGGCCCGTCGCCGATCAGCGGCCGCGGGTCGAAGGCCAGGGCGTCGGCGTCGACGACCGTCAGCCGCCCGGGATGGTGCGCCGCGATCTCGGCCAGGGCCGGCAGGGCGCGGGGATCGCGCTCGACCGCGATCACCCGCGC
>NZ_VRUV01000872.1:0-1206 GCF_008039455.1 Methylobacterium sp. WL116 | reverse complement strand
CGGATGACCGTGGTCATCGACGAGAAGGGCGAGGGCCACGCCGTGCTCACCCTGATCACCGACCGCGGCGACCTGGTGCTCGACAACAAGACCAGCCAGATCCTGCCCTGGCACCGCACCGGCTACAACTTCATCAAGCGCGAGAGCCAGGACGCCGTCGCCTGGGTCTCCCTCGGCGGCGTCACCTCCCCGGTCACCACCGCCAACCGCTGAGATCGGCGGCGAAGGCGAGGCCCGCGGTCACCGCGAGGCCGGCGAGGGCCTTGCGCAGGCGGGGCGCCGACACCGCCCGAACCGTCGAAATCGCGAACCGCATCGCCGTGGCCCAACCCGTTAAGCTCTCGTTAACGAAAGCTCTCACGCCCGGGCCCCGACGGCAATCGCCCCCTTAACGAAAGGTTAATGCTGTGCGTAACACGGGCGTGCGGATCGGGCGGCTGGACCGATGCAGACGGGCCACAGGCGGGATGCGGGCGCCTCGCCCGGCCCGGCGGGTGCCGGCTCGGACGAGGCCCTTGCGGATCGCGCGCCGTGCGGCGGCGGGGTCTCAGAACCAGTAGTTCAGGCCGGCGCGGACCAGGCCGAAGCCGGCATCGCTGCGTCCGGCGCCGTAATAGGTGGCGGTGGCGGCATCGTAGTAGGTCGCGCCCGAGACGCGCTTGCCGAGGTCGAGGTAGAGCGCCTCGATCTTGGCCGAGATCCTGTCGGTGAAGGCGTACTCGATGCCGCCGCCGACGGCGTAGCCGGTCCGCGTCGTGTCCGGCAGGGCGTAGGGGTAGGCGGCCGCGTTCGCCGAGGCCGACCCGCCGCCGTAGGCGAAGCCGCCGGTGCCGTAGATCAGCACCCGGTCGAAGGTGTAGCCGACGCGGCCGCGCACGGTGCCGAAGTAGTCGAGGCTCGGGCGGACGCTCGCGTAGGGCACCGTGCCGAGATAGGCCGCATCCGCCTTGGCGAAGGCGGTGCCCTGGATGTCGGCCTCGACGCCGACGACGAAGCCCGAGCCCGGCGTGAGCTGGTAGTTATAGCCGACCTGGCCGCCGGCGAAGCCGCCCTTCGCCGCCCCGCCGGTCACGGTGCCGTAGGTCGGGTCGGTGAAGCCCTTGCCGGACTCGCGGAACGCGTAGCCGGCGTTCACGCCGGCGTAGAACCCGGTCCAGGTGAAGGCGGGCGGAACCGGCGGCGGCGGAGGCGGCGCCCGCCGCCGGT
>NZ_VRUV01000871.1:0-1207 GCF_008039455.1 Methylobacterium sp. WL116 | reverse complement strand
CGCCGGGATCGTCGACGATGAACGGGTAGACCACGGGCAGGGCGCCGATCGCCCGCGCCGGCCAGCATGCGGGCGCGAGCGCGACGGCCTTGCCGGGCAGCCATTCGGTGGTGCCGTGGGTGCCGAGATGGACCAGGGCGTCGAAATGCCGGCGCAGGCCGAGATGGAACGCGAGGTAGGCGTGCGTCGGCGGCTCGTCGGGATCGTGGTACCCGGCCTTGCGGTCGTCCGACCGGCCGCGGTCGGGCTGGAGGAAGATCGCGATACGGCCTGACGCGTCGTCTTCCCCTTCCCCCGCTGCGGGGGGAGGGGGCGTGTCGCCCCCGGCATCCACCATCCGAAAGCGGAACGCGCCGTCGCGGCACGTCGGGTCGGCTTCGGGTTCGCCCCAGCGTTCGATCAGCGCCTCGCGCGAATCTTCCGGTAGCGTCGCGAGCCAATCCCCGTAATCGGGCAGCGGGATCGCGAAGTCCGGCGCACCGTCCGTCAACGCCTGCATCAGGGCGGCGGCCTCCGGCAGCGATGGGCCCGCGTAGCCGGCCGCCGCGAGGTCCGACACGATCGCGCGCGCGCTCTCCGGCGTGTCGAGGCCGACGGCGAAGCCGGCGCGGCCGCCGCGGGACGGGTAGTCGGAAAGGACCAAGGCGATCCTGCGATGCCCGCGCGGCGTCGCGGCCAGGCGCAGCCAGGCGGCGGCACGGTCGGCGAGCGCCGCGATGCCGGCCGCGTAGGGCACCGCGCGGCGCTCGGCGTAGCCGTCGGCCGCGTCCGTTTCCTGCTTGAACGAGATCGGGAAGCCCGAGAGGCGGCCGTCGAATTCCGGCAAGGCCACCTGCATGGCGAGGTCCGCCGCGTTCATGCCCCGTGCCGACGCCTCCCAGGCCTCCTGCGGGCTGCCGACGGTGAAAGCCTGCAGCACCGGGCAATCGGCCGCGTCGAGGACGAACCCGGCATCCTCGCGCGCCGAAAAGGCGGTGGCGGCGACGATCAGGTCGGGTTTCCGCGCGAGGATCGCCGCGAACACCGCGTCGACCGCCTCCGCATCCTTGAGGCTCGCCACCGCCAGGGTCAGCGTTCCGATGCCCCGCTCACGGAGGGCGGCCGCCAGCGCGTTGGCGGGTGCGCCGTCGCCGCCGAGAGCCGCCGAGCGGTAGACCAGGATCAGCGCGTGCGGCGCAGCCGCGCCGGGCGCGCTGATCCTGGTCTA
>NZ_VRUV01000870.1:0-1211 GCF_008039455.1 Methylobacterium sp. WL116 | reverse complement strand
GGGCCGACCTCGGGGACGCTGGCGCGCTCGGCCACCTGCCCCTGGTGGCGCCGGTGCTGGTGGTGCGCCCCACCGGCGCAGCCCTGCCGCCGGGCCCGTTCGACGGGCTGATCCTCACCAGCGCGAACGCCCTCGACGCGCTGCTCGCGACGACCGAGGCGGCCACCCTGCGCGGAATCCCGGTCTTCGCCGTCGGCCCGCGGACGGCGGCGCTCGCCGAAGCGCGGCTCGGCGCGGTGACGGCGGGGACGGGCGACGCCGCCGCGCTCGCAGCGATCGTGCAGGGATCCGTCGCGCCGGGGGCATCCCTGCTCCACGTGGCCGGCGCGGAGCGCAAGGCGGAACCCGCCGCCCGGCTGACGGCCGCCGGCTACCGGATCGCGACGCACGTCGCCTACGCGGCCGAGGCGGTGGCGCACCTGCCGGACCCGGTCTTCGCGGCCTTCGCCGCCGTCCCCGGAGGGCTCGACGCCGCCCTGCACTATTCCCGCCGCAGCGCGCGCGTGGCGCATCGATTGTCGGAAGCGGCCGGACACGGCGGAGCTTTCCGCGCGTTGAGGCATTACTGCCTGTCGGACGACGTGGCCGCAGCCCTGGACCAAGCCGGGGTCGCGGCCCATTTCGTCGCTGGGCGACCGCGCGAGGACGACCTCCTCGCGGGCCTGTCCTGACATCGCCGCGCCGCCGTCAGATCGGGTCTCGCCCGGGCGGAAGCGGCGGTGATAGGTAGGCGCCGCCCGCACCGGCGCGGGTCGTGAGGAACGTTAGGATCGGGGCGCGCGGCACAGCCGCCGCGCCCGGGACGTCGAGACGGGAGAGACAACGGCCGTGAAGCCACCATCCAACGACGCCGACCGTCCGAATTCCGGCTCCCAGGCTCCGGGTGCCGCGAAGAACGGTGCCCCGAGCTCGACCGCCCCCCAGACCCAGGGCGGCAAGCCCGGAACGGTGTCGACGCCGCAGGGCCGTCCGCCCGAGACCCTGCCGCCGGGCGTCCACGTCAAGTCGGAGCCGGCCAAATCCGAGACCGGCAAGCCCGATACGGCCAAGAACGATACGGCCAAGCCCGACACCATCAAGCCCGATACGGCCAAGCCCGCCGTTCCGTCGTCCTCGGCCCAGGCGCCGAAGCCGGAGGCCGGCCGCGCCGATCCTCCGATCACCGCCGGGCCGACGAAGGCCGAGCCCGGCCGCCCGGCCCAGCCCTCCGC
>NZ_VRUV01000086.1:0-12903 GCF_008039455.1 Methylobacterium sp. WL116 | reverse complement strand
CTCGCCGAGCGCCCGCCCGAGACGCTGGCCGAGAGCCCGGCCGACGCGCCCGCCGCGCCGCTCACCGTCGGGCCGAAGCCCGGCGCCAACCAGCTCTCCCCGGCCATGGCCGCCGCGATCAACCGGCCGATCGACAACGGCCCGATCAGCTACGACAAGGCCTATGCCGCGATCGCCGACGATGCGTTCCCGGTGGCGGCGTTCAACTGGAAGAAGACCAACCCGGCGTTCCTGCGCCAGGAGATCGCCTATACCGGGCCCTACGAGCCCGGCACGATCATCGTCGACCCGCGGGCGCACCAGCTCACCCTCGTCCAGGCCGACGGCCGGGCGCGGCGCTACGGCGTCGGCGTGGGCAAGCAGGGCTTCTCGTGGTCGGGCACCGCCACGGTGAACCTGAAGCAGGCCTGGCCCGACTGGTACCCGCCCAAGGAGATGATCGCCCGGACGCCGCACCTCGCCCGCGAGGTCGACACGCTGCCGAGCGGCGTCGGCGTCCCCGGCGGCAACCGCAACCCGCTCGGCGCCCGGGCCATGTACCTGTGGCAGGGCAACAAGGACACGCTGTTCCGCATCCACGGCACCCTCGATCCGAACTCGATCGGCAAGAGCGTCTCGTCGGGCTGCATCCGCATGATCAATCAGGATGCGATCGACCTGTTCAGCCGCGTCAACGTCGGCACCAAGGTCGTCGTCCTGAACTGATCGGGTAAACGACCGCGCCGTCCGCAGGGGAAGCCTCCGCGGACGGCGTTCGCGCATGCTCAGTCGACGTTGCGCTCCGTGCGGCGGTGCTCGCCGAGGATGCGCCGCACCGTGCCCGTGGCCGAGCGATAGACCACGGTCTCGGTCTCGATCACGCCGGGCCTGAAGCGCACGCCGCGCAGCAGCGCGCCGTCGGTGACGCCGGTCGCCGCCACGATGACGTCGCCCCGGGCGAGGTCGGTGAGCTCGTATTTCCGGTTCGGGTCGCCGATGCCCATGTCCTGCGCCCGCCGGCGCTTCTCGGGCGTGTCGAGGATCAGCCGGCCCTGCATCTGGCCGCCGATGCAGCGCAGCGCGCCGGCCGCGATCACGCCCTCGGGCGCCGCGCCGGTCCCGAGATAGATGTCGACGCCGGTCTCGTGGGGCGAGTTGGTGAAGATGATGCCGGCGATGTCGCCGTCCGAGATCAGGCGGACCCCGGCGCCCGCCGCGCGGATCGCGGCGACGAGGTCGGCGTGGCGCGGCCGGTCGAGGACGATCGCCACGATCTGCGATGCCGGCACGCTCTTGGCGCGGGCGAGCGCAGCGATGTTGTCGGCGGGGCTGGCGTCGAGGTCGACGATCCCCGGCGGATAGCCCGGGCCGATCGCGATCTTCTGCATGTAGACGTCGGGGGCGGCGAGGAGCGAGCCGCGCTCGGCCATCGCCATGATCGCGATGGCGCCCGGCATGTCCTTGGCGCACAGGGTCGTACCCTCCAGCGGATCGACCGCGAGGTCGACGCGCGGCCCGCCGCCGCTGCCGAGGCGCTCGCCGATGAACAGCATCGGCGCCTGGTCGCGCTCGCCCTCGCCGATCACCACGGTGCCGTCGATCGGCAGCGCGTTGAGCTCGGCCCGCATCGCGTCGACGGCGGCCTGGTCGGCGGCCTTCTCGTTGCCCTGCCCGCGCAGGGCCGCCGCGGCGATGGCCGCGCGTTCGGTCACGCGCGCGAGTTCGAGGGTGAGCGTGCGCGCGACGACGCTCCGCGAGCCCTGCATGAGCGCCTCGTCCATCGTTTCCCAAGCCCTTCCCGCGGCCCGAACGTTTTCGGTGCCCTGCTCCTACAGCTTAGCGCAGGCAGGATGCACGAAAATAACTCAGGTTTCCGAATTTCCAGCGAAGAGGAACGATAGTGCTTATCCTTCGAGCGCCGAGGAGGCTTATTCCCGCTCGATTCGGATGAGCTGCGGCGCCTCAGCCAGCAGCCCGTCGGCGGCGATGGCGTCGAGCGCCGCGCGGATGTTGCCCTCCGTCGCGGCGTAGGTGATCAGCACCAGCGGCACCGGCTGCCCGGAGCGCCCGTGCGGATCGCTCTCCGCCGTCTCCCCGGTGCGGCGCTGCAGGATGCTCTCCAATGAGATCTCGCGCTCGGCCATGCGGGTGGCCACGCCCGCCGCGACGCCGGGCCGGTTGTGGACCGTGAGGCGGATGTAATAGCCGCCCTCGTGGCGCTGCATCTCGACCCGCTCGGCGGGGCGCAGCTGCGCGGTCGGGCAGCCGAAGGTCGGGCGGGTCAGGCCGGCGGCGAGGTCGGCGATGTCGGCGACGACCGCCGACGCCGTGGCCTCGCCGCCGGCGCCCGGGCCGATCAGGGTCAGCTCGCCGACGGCGTCCGCGTCGATCGTCACCGCGTTCGTCACGCCCATCACCTGGGCGATGCTGGAGGATTTCGGCACCATGGTCGGGTGCACGCGCTGCTCGATCCCGGCCTCCGTCGCCTGCGCGACGCCGAGCAGCTTGATCCGGTAGCCGAGCTCCTCGGCCATCAGCAGGTCCAGCGGCTTCACGCCGGAGATGCCCTCGACCGAGACGCCCTCGGCGTCGATCGCGGTGCCGAAGGCGAGGCTCGTCAGGATCGCGAGCTTGTGGGCGGTGTCGAAGCCCTCGACGTCGAAGGTCGGGTCGGCCTCGGCGTAGCCCAGCGCCTGCGCGTCCTTGAGGCAGGCCTCGAAGGTCAGGCCCTCGCGCTCCATCCGGGTGAGGATGTAGTTGCAGGTGCCGTTCATGATCCCGTAGACGCGGCTCACCGCGTTGCCGGCCAGCCCCTCGCGCAGCGCCTTGATCACCGGGATGCCGCCGGCGACCGCCGCCTCGTAGGCTAGGGCCACGCCCGCGGTCTCGGCGGACGTCGCCAGCGCCGCGCCGTGCAGGGCGAGCAGCGCCTTGTTCGCGGTGACGACCGGCTTGCCGGCGGCGAGCGCCGCCTCGACGACCGCCTTGGCCGGCCCTTCCGAACCGCCGATCAGCTCGACCACGCAGTCGACCTCGGCCGAGCGCGCCATCTCCACCGGGTCGTCGAACCAGTGCAGCCCGGCGACGTCGAACCCGCGGTCGCGCGTCCGGTCGCGGGAGGAGACCGCGACGACGCGGATGTCGCGGCCGGTGGCGGCGGCGAGCGCCGCCGAGCGGCGCGCGATCATGCGGACGACGGCGGCACCGACCGTGCCGAGACCGGCGACACCGAGGCGGAAGCTCTGGGACATGCTGGTTTTCGTAGCCTTCTGCCCTGCGCCGTCGGCGGCCTGTCGGCCAGCGCGGACGGGCGCGGGGTACGCCGCGCGCCCCATCGGCTGCGGCGGCGTCCTTCTGCCTCGATTTGCCGGGAGGCGCAAGAAATCGGCCGGTCGCGCGGTCGTCTCCGGGCGCCCCCCGTCACCGGCGGCGCGACGCCGCCCGATGCCGCACGGCGGCGACGACCAGGCCGAAGAGGATGCCGGCATTCAGCAGGTGCCAGAGGGCGTGGGTGCCGACGGGCACGCGCGCGCAGACGCTGCGGTCCATCGTGCGCAGGGCGAGTGAGACGCCGAACAGGAGCGCCAGCGCGGCGAGCCGCCGGGCGGTCGACGACGGGTCGCCGAGCCATCGCAGCCCGACCGCGACGCCGAGGAGCGCCAGCACGGCCGGCAGGTAGTCGACAGAGCCGTCGGTGAGGGCCTCGACCGAGCGCCCGGCGGCGGCATCGAGGGCGGGGACGAGCCCGAAGCCGAAGCCCGCGAACGCCAGGGTCGCCGCCGCCGCCGCCTCGAGCCCGAATCGCAGGAACCGCACCATCGCCAGGAAGAAGTAGGCGTGGATGAACACGGCGATCGGCACCACGTCGGCGAGCATCGCCCAGCGCACGGCGAGGGTGTGGAACAGGAAGGATCCGACGCCGACGATTGCCGTCAGGAGCGCGAGAGCGGCGGCGGGCCGATCGTCCACCGTGCGGGCACGCCGGAACGCGACGGTGCCGGCGACGAGGAAGGCGGCGTTGGAGACGGCGTTGACCGGCTCGGCCCAGAACGCCGGGCTCCCGCGCTCGCAATAGCCGGCGATCGGCTCGAACCAGTCCACCGGCGACCTCGTTGCGGGACGGACGACGATGCGTCCGGCCTTCCGCTTGTCAGGGCGGTGCGAAGGCCCGATGACGGGCTCCGCTCTCCAGGACGCCAGCGATGCGCATCACCACGTGGAACGTCAATTCGATCAAGCAGCGGGTCGGGCACCTGCTCGCCTTCCTCGACGAGGCCAAGCCGGACGTGGTCTGCCTGCAGGAGCTGAAGTGCCAGGAGGAGGCGTTTCCGCGCGCCGAGATCGAGGCTGCGGGCTACGCCGTCGAGGCCGTGGGCCAGAAGGCCTATAACGGGGTCGCGCTGCTGGTGCGCGCGCCGCTGACCTACGATCCGGAGACCGTTCTGCGCGCGCTTCCGGGCGACGCCGAGGACGAGCAGTCCCGCTACGTCGAGGCGCTGGTCGCCGGGGACGGCGTCGCGCCGGTTCGGGTGGCCTCGATCTACCTGCCGAACGGCAACCCGGTGGCGAGCCCGAAATACCCCTACAAGCTCGCCTTCCTCGAGCGCCTGCGCCTGCATGCCCGCGCGCGGATGCGCGAGGAGACCGCCCTGGTGCTGGCCGGCGACTACAACGTCATTCCCGAGCCGGAGGATGCGGCCGAGCCCGCGGCCTGGGCCGACGACGCGCTCTACCTGCCCACGACGCGCGCGGCGTTCCGGTCGCTCCTCGCCGAGGGGCTGACCGACGCGGTCCGCGCCTGCGACCCGCGCCCCGGCCTCTACAGCTTCTGGGACTACCAGGCTGCCGCCTGGTCGCGGAACTTCGGCATCCGCATCGACCACCTGCTGCTCTCGCCCCAGGCCGCCGACCGCCTGGTTGCGGCCTCGGTGCAGAAGCACCTGCGCGGATTGGAGAAACCATCGGACCACGTGCCCGTGACGGTGGAGCTGACGTGAAGGCCGGATCGGCCCGGCGTCCGATATCGTAACCCTTCCGCGCTACGCCCCACGGATTCGATGGCGACATAATCCCCGCCGCCGCAACGAACTTATGCGGTCAAGGTTGTCCCCGGTCGATCGGAGTCGCAGGCAGCCATGGAACGACCGAACCCCATCCACGGCGAGGACGCGTCCGCCGGCGCCGAGACCGGCCAGGACCACGCGGCCGCGGACGAGGCCGCCGAAGCCGGCGTCCTGGAGCCGCTGGCCGACTACCCGCACATCGATCTCCGCGCCGGCGGCGAGCCCTGGGACAAGCGCCGCGCCGCCGGCAAGCGCCTGCGCGAGGTGGTGGACCATGCAGCTCACGCCGCCCTCGACCTGCCCGCCGACCGGCCCGATCCGGTCGACCTGATCGCGGGCGCTCACGAGGGCCGGCAGCCCGAGCTGGTGCCGCTGCGCGTCGCCCGCATGGCGAGCTCGCCCTTCGCCTTCCTGCGCGGGGCGGCCCACGTCATGGCCTGGGATCTCGCGCACAGCCCGCGCAGCGAGATCATGGTGGTGATGAACGGCGACGCGCACATCTCGAATTTCGGCCTGTTCGGGACGCCGCAGGGCGACGTCGTGCTCGATCTCAACGATTTCGACGAGGTCACGATCGGCCCCTGGGAGTGGGACCTGAAGCGCCTCGTCGCCAGCATCGAGGTCGCGACCCGCGAGGACGGGGTGCCCGCCGACCAGCGCCGGCAGGCGGTGATGGCCGCCGTCGGCGGCTACCAGCACACGATGCTGGACCTCGCGCCGCAGGGGTCCCTCGACGTCTGGCAGCAGGCCACCCGCGCCGACGAGCTCGATTTCTCCGGCGTCCGCATCGACGAGGCGTCCCAGGCCGTCGTGCGCAAGGCGGTGGAGAAGGCGCGCAAGAAGAACAACCAGAGCCTGCTCGCCCGCGTCGGCGAGCGCCGCGTCGACGGAGGCTGGCGCTTCCGCGAGGACGCCCCGATCCTCACGCGCGTCGACGACGACACCCGCGAGTCGGTGATCACCGGGCTCGAGCACTACGCCGAGACGCTGCCGCGCGAGCGCCGGTTCATGCTGAGCCGCTACCACGTGGTCGACGTCGCCCACCGCGTCGTCGGGGTCGGCAGCGTCGGGACCCGCGCCTACGTGGCGCTGCTCTGCGGCAACTCGGACCAGGACGTGCTCTTCCTGCAGGTGAAGGAGGCGGTGCGCCCGGCCCACGCCCCCTACCTGCCCGGCATGCCGGAGCCCTATGCCAGCCACGAGGGCGAGCGGGTGATCTACGGCCAGCGCCTGCTCCAGGGCGTCGGCGACCCGCTGCTCGGCTGGACCACGATCACCGACCGCCCATTCTACGTGCGGCAGATGAAGAACATGAAGGGCGAGATCCCGGTCTCCTGCATGACCGGGCAGCCGCTGCTGTACTTCTCCTGGGCCTACGGCGCGCTGCTCGCCCGCGCGCATGCCCGCACCGGCGACGCGGCGGCCATCGCCGGCTATTGCGGCAAGGACCGCCACGCCGACCTGCGCGAGGCGCTGGCCGACTGGGCGCACGCCTACGGCGACCGGAACGCGGCGGACTACCAGGCCTTCCTTGCCGCGATCGAGGCGGGCCGGCTCGAGGCGGCACCCGATCCCTGCCTGTGACCCGGCGCGGCCCGCGCCGCGCCCGCTCCCTGCTACCGCTTCGTCAGCCCGCCGAGCACGTTGCGCAGGATCGCGTTGCCGACTTGGGTGCCGACGCTTCGCGCCATGGAGCGCGCCGCGTTCGACACGACCTGCTCGGCAAGGCTCTGCGGCGCCTTGCGGCCCCCCTTGCCGCCACCCTTGGCGGCGGGCGTGCCGAACACGCTGCCCATGATGCCGCCGAGGAACCCGCCGAGGCCGCCTTCCGAGGCCTGCGCCGCTTCCGCTGGGGCGGCGTCGAGATTCTTGCGCTTGGCCAGCATCTCGTAGGCGCTCTCGCTGTCGATCGCCGCATCGTACTTGCCGCGCAGGGGGCTCCGGGCGATCAGGTCGGCGCGCTCGGCCGGCGTCAGCGGGCCGACGCGCCCCTGGGGCGGCGCGATCAGGGCGCGCTCGACCACCGAGGGCGTGCCCTTCGGCTCCAGGAAGCTGACCAGGGCCTCGCCGACGCCGAGCTGGGTGATCGCCTCCGCGACGTCGAAGCCGGGATTCTGCCGAAAGGTCTCCGCGGCGGCCTTCACCGCACGCTGGTCGCGGGGAGTGAAGGCGCGCAGCGCGTGCTGGACCCGGTTGCCGAGCTGGCCCAGCACCGTCTCGGGCACGTCGAGGGGGTTCTGCGTCACGAAGTAGACGCCGACGCCCTTCGAGCGGATCAGCCGCACCACCTGCTCGACCGCGTCCAGCAGCGCCTTCGGCGCATCGTTGAACAGCAGGTGCGCCTCGTCGAAGAAGAACACCAGCTTCGGCTTGTCCAGGTCGCCCACCTCGGGCAGCTGCTCGAACAGCTCGGAGAGCATCCACAGCAGGAACGAGGCGTAGAGCCGGGGCCGCTGCATCAGCTTGTCGGCGGCCAGGATGTTGACGACGCCGCGCCCGTCGCGGTCGGTCCGCATGAAGTCCTCGAGGTTGAGGGCCGGCTCGCCGAAGAACCGGTCGGCGTTCTGGTTCTCGAGCATCAGGAGCTGGCGCTGGATCGCGCCGACCGACGCCGCCGAGACGTTGCCGTACTGGCCGGAGATCGTCTTGAGGTTCTCCGAGCAGAAGGCCAGCAGCGCGCGCAGGTCCTTCAGGTCGATCACCGGCCACTGGTTCTCGTCGGCGACGCGGAAGGCGATGTTGAGGACGCCCTCCTGCGTGTCGTTGAGCTCGAGCAGCCGCGCCAGCAGCAGCGGCCCCATCTCGGTCACGGTGCAGCGGATCGGATGGCCCTGCTCGCCGAACAGGTCCCAGAACACGGTCGGGAAGCGGTCGGGCTCGTAGGCGATGCCGAGTTCCTCGGCGCGCTTGACGAAGACGGGCTTGGATTCCCCGGCCGCCGCCAGGCCCGAGAGGTCGCCCTTCACGTCCGCCGCGAAGACCGGGACGCCGGCATTGGAGAAGCCCTCGGCCATCACCTGCAGCGTCACGGTCTTGCCGGTGCCGGTCGCGCCGGCCACCAGCCCGTGCCGGTTGGCGAGCTTGAGCGTCAGCACCTCGGGCTTCGGCGCGCCGGTCTTCGGGATGCTTTTTCCAACGAGGATGCTGCCGTCGCCCGCCATCACGCCCAATCCCCTTCGCACCACCGGTGAAGGTTATGCCGGCCGAAGACCGGCTTTGCCAGATGCGCGGCCGTTTTGCTTGATTTCTGCTTCCCTAAGCCCGAAGGACGAGGAAACACCTCGGGAGCTGCCGATCATGGAAGAACTCATCGCCCGCGTGACCAACCGCACCGGGCTCGATGCCGCGACGGCGCAGACCGCGATCGGGCACATCCTGGCGTTCCTCCAGAAGGAGGGCCCCGCCACGGAGGTGAGCCAGCTGATGGCGGCGATGCCGGGCGCCGAATCCCTGGTCGCGACCTCGAACGCCGACGAGGGCGGCGGCGGCCTCATGGGCATGCTCGGCGGCATGATGGGCGGCGGCGTGATGGCGCTCGGCCAGAAGTTGATGGCGGCCGGCGTGCCGATGGGCCAGATGCAGCCGCTCGGCCAGGAGCTGTTCGCCTACGGCCGCGAGAAGGCCGGCGAGGACGTGATGGGGCCGATCGTCGGCTCCGTCCCCGGCCTCAGCCAGTTCGTCTGAGACCGGACGGCCTTCGGGCTCGCGGGACGCTCACGGGCGCCGGCGCGGGCCTGTCATAAAAGCGTGCGGCCTTCGTGATTGTGTCCGGTTCCAGGGCCTGGAGCCGGCCGCCCCGCGGGGGCGCGCTCCCGACCCGGAATGGGCGTCGACCATGGTCGCGAAGTTTACGCGTGGGGCCTCCGCCGCTTGGGACGCGATCCGGGCCAACGGCTGGGACAGCGTCGAGTCCCCCATCGCGAAGCTGAAGCGCAAGTCGGCCGACGGCACCCTGCCCGGCTTCGGTGGCCGCAGCCTGACCCCGCCCGGCGCCACGCCGATCCGCTTCAAGGCCAAGGGTGCGGGCAAGCCCCTCCCCGAGCTGGGCCCGAGCCTCGGCCGCATCGGCAGCCTCGAGGTGTGCCTCGCCACCCGCAAGTCCGAGATCCGCCGGGCGCAGCGGCTGCGCTACCAGGTGTTCTACGAGGAGATGTCGGCGATCCCCAGCGGCATGGCGATGCTGTCGCGGCGCGACGTCGACGCCTACGATGCGGTCTGCGACCACCTCCTGGTGATCGATCACGCCGCGACCGACGCGAAGCCGTTCCGCAAGGCGCGGCCCAAGGTGGTCGGCACCTATCGCCTGCTCCGCGGCGAGGCTGCCGAGCGCCATTTCGGCTTCTACTCGGCCTCCGAGTTCGACATCGCGCCGCTGCTCGCGGCTCATCCCGGCAAGCGCCTGCTCGAGCTCGGCCGCTCCTGCGTGCTGAAGCCCTATCGCACCAAGCGCACGGTCGAGCTGCTCTGGGCCGGCATCTACGCCTACGTGCTGCACCACCGCATCGACGCGCTGATCGGCTGCGCCAGCCTCGACGGCACCGATCCCGCCCGCCTCGCGCTGCCCCTGAGCTTCCTGCACCACCATGCCCGTGCGCCCGACGGCTGGCGGGCCCGGGCGCTTCCCGAGCGCTACGTGCCGATGGACCGGCTCGACCGCGAGGCGATTGACCCGAAGGCCGCCCTGCAGGCGCTGCCGCCGCTGATCAAGGGCTATCTCCGCGTCGGCGCCACCTTCGGCGACGGGGCGGTGATCGACCGCCAGTTCGGCACCACCGACGTCTTCGTCGTGCTGCCGGTGACGGCGATCGGCACGCGCTACCTCGGCCACTTCGCGCCGACGGCGAACGCGCGGGCGGCGTGAGCCCCCGCGGCGAGCGACGCCGGCGACGGTCCGTTCCGGACCGCGCCAGCATCGCCCCGTCGGTCAGTTCGGGTGGAACACGACCTTCACGCAACCGTCCTTCTTGTCCCGGAACGTCTTGTAGAGGTCCGGCCCGTCGGCGAGGTTGGTGGAGCGGTGGGTGATCATCGACGTCATGTCGATCTTCCCCTCCTGGATCAGCTTGGTCAGCGTCTCCAGGTAGCGCTTCACGTGGGTCTGCCCGCTCTTCATGGTCAGGCCCTTCTGGACGATCATGCCCATGTTGACCGGGATCGGGCCGCCGTAGACGCCGGGCACCGAGACGATGCCGCAGGGGCGCACCGCCTTGATCGCCTCCATCAGGGCGTAGGGCCGCTCGGTCGAGGTCAGCTTCTCCTGGATCTTGTTGACGAGGCTGGCGACGCCATGGCCGGCGCTGGCCTCCATGCCGACGCAGTCGATGACGCCGTCGGCGCCCTCGCCCTTGCTGATCTCCTTGATCCGCTCGAACACGTCTTCCTTCGCGTAGTCGATGATGTCGGTCGCGCCGTAGGTGCGGGCGAGCGCCAGGCGCTCGGGCACCGTGTCGATCGCGATGATGCGCTCGGCGCCCATGATCTTGGCGGACTGGATCGCGAACAGGCCGACCGGGCCCGCGCCCCAGACCGCGATGACCTCGCCGCCCTTGATCTCGCAATGCTCGGCGCCCTGCCATCCGGTCGGCAGGATGTCGGTGAGGAACAGCAGCGACTCGTCGTCGACGCCCTCGGGCGCCAGCATCGGCGCGACGTCGGCCATCGGCACGCGCACGTACTCGGCCTGCCCGCCGCCGTAGCCGCCGGTGAGGTGCGAGTAGCCGAACAGGCCGGCGGTGGTGTAGCCGAACTGGGCGGCGGCCATGGCGGCGTTGCGGTTCGAGCGCTGGCAGACGGAGTAGTTCCCGAGCCGGCACTGGCGGCATTCGCCGCAATTGATGTTGAACGGCACGACCACGCGGTCGCCCTTCCTGAACTTGGTGAAGCCCTGCCCGACCTCGACGACCTCGCCCATGAACTCGTGGCCGAGCACGTCGCCCGCCTCCATGGTCGGCATCTGGCCGTCCATCAGGTGGAGGTCCGAGCCGCAGATGGCGCAGGACGTCACCTTGATGACGATGTCGCGCGCATCCTCGATCCGCGGATCGGGGACCGTGTCGCAGCGGATGTCGCCCTTGCCGTGCCAGCACAGCGCTTTCATGGAAATCCTCTCGTGACGGCGGAATCGCGGCCCACGGAGGTGCGGGCTCGTGCGGGTAAGTGCCCGATCGTACGGCCAAGTTCCGATGGCCCGTCGAATGGCCGCAGCGGTCCGACCGCATCCGGGGGGGCCGGTCGCGGCCGTGCCGACGGGATCCGTGCTACGAGACGCCCTCCGCAAACCCGATGGGTCCAGAACCAGCATGATCGTCTACGGCACCGGCTATTCGCCCTACGTCCGCAAGATCCTCGTGGCGCTCGCTGAGAAGGGCGTGCCCTACGAGCACGTGCCCTGCATGTTCCACGCGCCCGATGCGGCGTTCCAGGCGGCGAGCCCGCTCGGCAAGATCCCGGCGATCGACGACGACGGCTTCAAGCTCGCCGATTCCTCCGCGATCCTGTGGTACCTCGAGCGCAAGCACCCGGACCCGGCGCTGATGCCGGCCGACGCGAAGGCGCTCGGCCGCGCGGTCTGGTACGACAAGTTCGGCGACACGGAGCTGTTCGGCCCGCTGGTCGTGGCGTTCCGCGAGCGGGTGCTGAAGCCCAACATGATGGGCAAGCCCTGCGACGACGCCGCGGTCGCCAAGTCGCTCGACACCGACCTGCCGCCGCTGTTCGACCACCTCGAGGGTCGGATCGACGGCGCGTTCCTGGTCGGCGACGCCTTCTCGATCGCCGACATCGCGATCGCGACCGGCTTCTACAACTTCCACCTCGCGGACGCGAAGATCGACGCCGCCCGCTGGCCGAAGCTCGCGGCCTACGTCGACGGCATCCTGGCGCGCCCGTCCTTCGTCACGGCCATGGCCGCGCGCAAGGGCTGAGCGCCGTCCGATAGACCGCGTTTCTGATGGACTCGGTTCAGCGCGTCTCCCTCCCCCCTCGGCGGGGGAGGGAGGAACCCGTGCCGGGTTCGATTCGCGTCGCAGGATATGACGTCGCGCCGGCCGGGCCGTCGTGCCCGCCCGGGTTCAGCGGCGGCGCTTGATCGAGCCCACCGTCTGCACCTGGGCCTGCGCCTCGGCGCGGTCCTCGTCGCTGGCCGCCGCCCAGTTCTTCTCGTAGAGCGCGACGATCCACGCGTCCTTGCGCCCCTCGACGCCCTCGCGGGCCAGCGAGAGCCACATCAGGCCGCGGGCGCGCTGCACCGGCACGCCGCCCATGCCGTTCATCAGCATGTCGCCCAAGAGCGCCTGGGCCGGGTGGTGGCCCTTCTCGGCGGCGAGGTTGAACCAGCGCGCGGCCTGACGCGCGTCGGCCTCGACGCCGGTGCCGTCGAGGTAGAGGCGGGCAAGGTTGTACTGCGCGTTCGGGTCGCCGAAATACGACGCCGCGTAGTTGAACATGTCGTAGGCCCGCTCGGGGTTCGGGCGCACGTAGGTGCCCTTGATCCCGTCGAGGAAGTAGCTGCCGAGCGCGGTGAAGGCGCTCGCCGTCACCGCCGAGGTCTGCGCGTCGGGCCCGTCGTCGGTGCCGGAATCGGCGATCCGCGAAAAGAACTCGAACGCCTTCAGGTCGTCGTGCGGGACGCCGTCGCCCTCGGCATACATCCGGCCGAGCTTCCACAGGGCGAGCGCGTGGCCCTGGTCGGCGGCGTATTCGAGCGCGCGAGCCGCGCCCTCCTTGTCGCCGGCATTGTACTCGCGCACGCCGGCCCGCAGGACGACCTGAAGGCGTTCGAGTTCTTTTCGCGGATCGCCGATTCCGGCACCGACGACGGGCCCGACGCGCAGACCTCGGCGGTGACGGCGAGCGCCTTCAC
>NZ_VRUV01000869.1:0-1212 GCF_008039455.1 Methylobacterium sp. WL116 | reverse complement strand
CCCTGGCCTGGATCGAAGGGCGCCGCGCACCGCCCTGCGGGTGCAGCCCTGGTCGCCGCTCGCCCGGATGAGCGGCCATCCGGCCCGGCGCCCGTCGATCCAGGCCAGGGCGATGCAGAAACCCGTCGCGGATATCGCGACCGGCCTCGCCGACAGGCCGACGCCGACCGTACGGTTTCCGGCCCCGCGCGGGGCGGACGATCCCGCCGCGCTCCTCGACCGCAAGGTGCCGTCGCCGGATCGCCTCGTGGCCGATTCGACCCTGTTGCCGATGATGGTCTCCGGCCTGGCGATGGGGGATCTGCGTGCACCGGCCCCGCTCTGCGGCAACGACGAGGTCCGGATCGGCAACTACGCGGCCGCCATCGCCAGGAGCGTGGGCCTGCGCGCCACGGACGACCTCGCGCTGTTCTCGCCCGACGGCAGCCCGCTGCCGAACCTCGCCCCCGTCATGCGCGCGATGTCGGGGGTCGAGCTCGGCGCGTTGCACGCGGGTCCGCCCCTCGTGGAGGCGGCGATCGCCCGGCTCGGTCCGACCCCCGCGGCGACGGCCGATGCGGCCAAGTAGCCTTCACCGAGCCTTGTCGCGGCCCCCTCCCCGCGCCACCTGAGCGGCGACGGCCGACCGGTTGGCCCTTCGCGTTTCCCGAGCCCCCGAGCCCGCCCTTGCCCATCCAGAGTTTCGCCGCGCGTGCCGGCTCCGCGGTCAAGGCCTTCGCGGAAGCTTCGAGCGACTTCCTGATCCAGCCGACTCTGCGGCTCGGCGTCACCGGGCTCGCCCGCTCGGGCAAGACCGTGTTCACAACCGCCCTCATCCACCATCTTGTTGAGAGCCATGCGCTCCCCGCCTTCGCCCCGGCGCAGGAGGGACGCCTGCGCCGCGCCCGCCTCGTGCCGCAGCCGGACGACGACGTTCCGCGCTTTCCCTTCGAGGAGCATTTCTCGGCGCTGACGGAGTCCCGCCTCTGGCCGCGTTCCACCGATCGGATCAGCCAGTTCCGGCTCGCGATCGAGTACGAGCGCGCCGGCGGCTGGCGCTCCGGCCCGGGCACGCTGATGCTCGACGTCGTCGACTATCCCGGCGAATGGCTGCTCGATCTCGCGCTCCTGGAGCAGAGCTACACAGCGTGGTCGCGGGCGACCATCGCCGGGACCCGGCGCGCCGGCCGCGGCGGGATGGCCGCGCCGTGGCTCGCGATGCTGAGGGGGCTC
>NZ_VRUV01000868.1:0-1215 GCF_008039455.1 Methylobacterium sp. WL116 | reverse complement strand
GCGCCGGTGGCGGCCGGCTCGGTCGCCGCCGAGGGCACCGGCCCGCCCGGCGTATCCAACCCGTAGATGTCGTCGCGGAAATGGACGCGGCCGTCCGGCGTGGCGTAGCCGGTGAGGTAGACGAAGGTGACGGGGACGGGCTTGACCAGCTTGAGGTCGCGGCGCTCGCCGTCGGCGATGCCGGTCTCGATCTCGATCGGGCCCCAGGCCGAGCCCGGCCCGTTCGGCCCCTCGACGCCCTGGAGCAGCCAGCCGACCAGCTCCTTGACCCCGCCGACGCGGACGCAGCCGTGGCTGTGGAAGCGGACGTTGCGGGAAAACAGCGATTTCGAGGGCGTGTCGTGCATGTAGACCGCGAAGCGGTTCGGCATGTCGATCCGCACCTGGCCGAGCGAGTTGTCGAAGCCGGAATCCTGGCGCAGCGTGTAGGCGACCGCCTTCTCGGTGTTCCAGTTCACCGCCGTCGGGTCGACCTCGACGCCGCCGGGGCCGAGGATGCGGATGTGGTTCTTGGCGAGATAGCCCGGCTCCTTGCGCATCCGCGGGATGATCTCGTTCTTCACCACCGAGACCGGCACCGTCCAGGTCGGGTTGAAGTTGATGTCGGTGATCCGGGTCTCGACGCTGGGGGTCGCCTTGTCGGGCTTGCCGACCACGGCGACGTAGCGGCGCGCGACCTGGCCGTTCTCCACCGCCTCGACGGTGGCCGCCGGGATGTTGACGACGACGTAGCGCTCGCCGAACGGGAACTTCGAGCCCATCAGCCGCGCCGCCGAGGCCGCGAGCTGGCGCTGGCGGACGGAGGCCGGCACGTTGAGCGCGGCGATCGTCAGCCGGCCGATCAGCCCGGATTCCGGCAGGCCGTGGCGGGCCTGGAACGCCGTCACCGCCGCGACCAGCGGCGGATCGAGCCGGTCGCTCGGGGGCGCGTCAGCGGGCAGGTCGCCGGTGAGCGTGAGGTGGTGGCGCAGCGCCGGGATCTCCGGGTTCGACGCGCCCGGCTTGAACACCGTGCTCTCGGGCACCGGCGCCCAGCCGCCGGCATCGGCGAAGGCCTGGTACAGGTCGGCCGCGCGCAGGGTGTCGGTGAAGGTCTTCTGCGTCAGCGTCGGGCGCGGGTCCGCCGAGACGGTGGCGTAGACCAGCTCCGGCTCGGGCTTGCGCTTCGCCGCCTCGCGGGGCGCCGCCTCCGGGGCGGCGGCCGCGAGCGGTGCC
>NZ_VRUV01000867.1:0-1218 GCF_008039455.1 Methylobacterium sp. WL116 | reverse complement strand
GTGCGGCAGCGGCGGATGGAGCGTGCCGTCGAGGACGCGCGCAGCAAGCGCCAGGCCGACATGGCGGCCCTCGGCAACCGCACCATGGAGGCGGCCGCCCTCGCGCGCGACGTCGCCGCGCGCGACGCCGAGATCGCCGAGGCGCTGGCGCTTCGCGGTCGTCTCGAGAACGAGCTTTCGACCGCGCAGGCCGACGGCTCGTCGAGCCTCGCGACCCTGCTCGCCCTGGAAGAGGCGCATGCCGACCTCCTGGACAGCCTGCTCGCCGCGCGGAACGCCCTCGGCACGGTCGAGGACGTCCCATCCGATGCAGGCGCGGCGGAGAGCGAGGGCAGCGTGCGCGAAAAGCTCGCGGCCACCGAGGCGGCGCTCGCCAAGGCCGTGTCCGACCGCGGGGAGGCGGTCGAGCGCGAGAATGCGGACCTTCGCCGGCGCATCACCGAGGTGGCCGACACCCTGACTCAGCGCGAGCGCCTTCCGCCGGTGGCGGCCTACGCGATGCGTGCCTCCTCGCACTGAGCGGCCGTCGAGCCACCAAAATCCTAGGGTTGCGGTTGCGAAACCGCGCCGCGATGCCTTGTTTCCACCACGCGATGGCATCATCGCACCGCCATCCCCCCTCTCGATCCGACAGATGGAACGACGCCCCATGGCCTTGAAGCTCATGTCCCTCGCCCTCGCGCTCGGCCTGGCCGTGTCGTTCTCCGCGCCGGCCTCGGCGGCGCCCGAGACCAAGCGCGGCAACGAGACCCTGAAGAAGTACTGCACCGGCGATTACCTGAACTATTGCGGCAACCTCGCCCCCGAGGACCCGAAGCTCGATGCCTGCTTCGAGAAGAACTGGAAGTCGCTGTCCGAGAATTGCCGCCGGGCGATCGACGCCTACGAGGCGACCAACGGCGACAAGAAGGGCTGAACCGCCCGCTCGACCGAGCCGGTTCGGAGCGAGGCTGTGGCGCGCGAACGCTCGCCTCGCGTTCCGGCAACGGCTAAGGTGCGATCCTCCCTCGGGAGGACCGCCCCAGAAGTGCCCGCCGGACCCTCCGCGATGCCGCCCACCCGCGTCCTGACGTTGACCCTCGCCACAGGCCTCGCCGCGCTCGCGCTGGCGCTGCCGATCCGCACGGTCGGCGACATGGGCGCGCTGCCGAGCAGCCTGCCCTCGTTCCTGCCGCCGCAGGTCCCTCTGAGCTTCGAGACCTTGCGAATCATCCTGCC
>NZ_VRUV01000866.1:0-1219 GCF_008039455.1 Methylobacterium sp. WL116 | reverse complement strand
GCCCGATGCGGCGGCGCGGTCGCGCTGCCGACCGCCGGCCGCCCACGATGCGCGACGGTGCATAAGTCCGACACGCCGGAGTTTTGTCGTCGGCACTTTCACAAATGTGAATGGCGATCGGCCGAGCAAACCCTAGGGTGTAATCGGCTCGATGAGTTCCCCCCTCTCGTCTGGCTGGCACCGCTGGCCGGACGTTCTCCCGATCGTTCTCGCGCCGGCGGTGCCTAATTGCGATCGCGCAGCCTACTCGGCCGCATCGCGATCGTCGTCGTACCGCTCCGGATTGATCGCGTGCAGCGCACGCTTGGCCGCCTCCAGCGGGTGCTCGGACTCGATCCGCACCGAGGCGAGATCCGGGCTCTTGTAGACGGTGACGATGGTGTCCATCACCTCGGTCAGCGTGGTGCGCTTGTCCTCCGGGGCGGCGATGAGCAGCTGCAGCCCCCACGCCGCGTAGAGATCGACCAGCGCCTGGCTGTTGCGCACGTCGAGCTTCGAGAACGCCTCGTCGAGCAGGCACAGGCCGAAGCCCGGATTCTCGTCGCCCGGCCGGTCGCCCGGATAGTAGGCGCTGGCGAGCGAGGCCGCGATCGCCACGTAGAACGGCGCCTGCGCCTCGCCGCCCGATCCGCGCAGCGCCCGGCTCGACATCGTGGTGCGGTTTCCCGCCCCGTCCCGCATCCCGATCTCGTAGACGAAGTAGTTGCGGTAGTCGGCCAGGCGTGCCGCGTCCTCGGCACCGGAGATCAGGGCGGTGACCTCGGCAAGCGCAGCGGCCATCGGGCCCTCGCCATCGTCCGGCAGCAGCGCCTGGGCCGCGTCGGGCGAGCGCGCCACCTCGGTCGCCAGCGCGTGGACGGCGGCGTAGCGGCGGTCGACCACGGCCTCGAAGGCGTAGGTCTGGCCGGTGAAGCGCTGGGTCGAGAGCCGCTCGTTGAGCGCGTCGAGCCGCGCGCGCACCCGCTCGAACTTGTCGGCGAGCCGCGTCAGCAGGTCCTCCGTCATCAGGCGGCGCATCTCGTCCGTCGCCCGCTCGGCCTGGGCGCGGTAGCGGCGCAGCTCGTGCCCCTCGACCTCGTCGTGCTCGCGCCGGACCCAGGCATAGCCCAAGGTCGCCGGCTGGTCGCCGCGGTTGCCGTCGCCGCGGCCGAGCGGGTTGTCGATCCGCCACTGGGCGCAATACTCGGCGAGGTCGCGCTCGGCCGCGCGGCCGTGCGAG
>NZ_VRUV01000865.1:0-1220 GCF_008039455.1 Methylobacterium sp. WL116 | reverse complement strand
CACCGTGGCCTCGACCGACAGGCCGGCGCGCAGGCGCGCGAGCCGCGGGTCGGACGCGTCGATCGCGACCCGCACCGGCACGCGCTGGACGACCTTGGTGAAGTTGCCGGTGGCGTTCTCGGGCGGCAGCAGGGCGAACTGCGCCCCGGTGCCGGGCGAGAAGCTCTCGATCCGGCCCTCGAACGCGCGGTCGCCCAGCGCATCGACGGTGAAGGTAACGTGCTGTCCCTCGACCATCTCCCCGGTCTGCGTCTCCTTGAAGTTCGCCACGAGGTAGATGTCGCGGCCGGTCGGCACGATCGTGAGCAGCCCGGTGCCGGCCGAGACGAACTGCCCGACGCGCAGGGCCCGGTCGCCGACCGTGCCGGCGGCGGGCGCGGCGATGGTCGTGTAGCTGAGGTTGAGCTGCGCCTGCTCGACCTTGGCCCGCGCCCCGTCCAGGCTCGCGCGGGCGCTCGCCTCCAGCGCCGTCAGGCTCTCGACCTGCTTGCGGGCGGCGTCCAGCGAGGCGACGGACTTGTCGTGCGCCGCCCGCTTCTGCCTCAGGTCGGCATCGGCCTGCTGCTGGCGCTGGGCGGTGCCCGAGCCGGTCTGCAGCAGGTTCTGGTAGCGGGCGTATTCCTTGGTGGCGAAATCGAGGGCCGCATCGGTGTTCTCGACCTCGGCCTTCGCGCACTGCACCTGCGCTTGCTGCTGGAGGATGGCGGCGGCGGTCCCGAGCAGCTGGGCGCGGTTCTTCTCGACCTCGGCCTGGGCCTGCTTCAACGCGATCCGATACTCGCGGTCGTCGAGCCGCGCGATCGCGTCGCCGACCTGCACGGCCTGGTTGTCGCCGACCAGCACCGCGGCGACGTGGCCGGCGATGCGGGGGGCGACCGTCACCTTGTCGGCCTGCAGGTAGGCGTCCTCGGTCGTCTCCAGGAACCGGCCGACGGTCCACCAGTGCCAGCCGTAGCTGCCGCCCCCGCCGAGCGCGGCCAGGACGAGCAACGGAAGGATCAGCCGCGCGGGACGGCGCTTGCGCGCGGGCGCAGGAACGACGGGGACGGGCGCAGGATCGTCGGTGGATCGTGGTTGCATCGCGGCTGGCCAACAATAAAACGATACGGTATCGTTGTAATACGGTCGGCGGTTCGGGCTGACAAGGAGGAAGTTCATGACGCAGGTCGCGGCCGACGATGCGGAGGCGCAGCCCCGGCGCGGCGGCGGACGGCCGACCC
>NZ_VRUV01000864.1:0-1226 GCF_008039455.1 Methylobacterium sp. WL116 | reverse complement strand
CGCCTACGCGGCGGTCGCCCGGATCGACTGGCCGGAAGGGTTCTGCCGCCGCGACATCGGCCGGCGCGCCGTCGCCCGCGAGGTCGCCGGCCACGGCATCTGACCGTTTGCGACCGGGCGAGGCGGGTGTGTCCCGCGTCGCCAAATCGCAAGCTAACGGCCGAGGGCGTAGAGGGCGATCGCGGCGGCGTTCGAGACGTTGAGGCTGCGGATCTCGCCGGTGAACGGGATCTTGGCGAGCACGTCGCAGCAGGCGCGGGTGCGCTCGCGCAGCCCCTTGCCCTCGGCGCCGAGCACGATCACCGCCGGCCGCGTCGGGGTCAGCGTGTCGAGGCCGGTCTCGGCGTCGGAATCGAGGCCGATGCGGGTGAAACCCTGCGCGCCGAGGGCGATCAGCGCCTCGGCGAGGTTGCGCACCACCAGGAACGGCACGTGCTCCAGGCCGCCGGAGGCGGATTTCGCCAGCACGCCGGTGGCGCCCGGCGCATGGCGCGCGGTCGTGACGATGCCGGTGACGCCGAAGGCCGCAGCGGTGCGCACGATCGCCCCGACATTGTGCGGATCGGTGATCTGGTCGAGCGCCAGCAGCAGCGCATCGGCCGGCAGCGCGTCGAGGCCGGGCGAGGCGAGGGGCTCCGCCTCGAGGTAGAGGCCCTGGTGCACCGCATCCGCCCCGAGCAGCCGGTTGATGTCGGACGGCCGCACCAGCTCGGGCTCGATCCGCAGGGTGCCCAGCTCCTCCACGAGGCGCGCGGCGCCGTTCTCGGTGGCGAGCAGCCGGTGCAGGATCCGCTCGGCATTGCCCATCGCCTGCACCACCGGGTGGAAGCCGTAGATCACCGCGGCGCCCTCGTGCGCCGGCTGCGGCCCGGCCGGCCGCGGCCGCTGACCGTAGGCGGGCTTGCCGAAGCCGGGTTTTCCGAAAGCGGGTCTTCCGAAGCCGGGCTTGCCGTAACCCGGCTTGCCGTGGCTCGGCTTGCCGAAGCCGGGCTTCCCATACCCTGGCTTGCCATGATCGGCCTTGCCGAAGCCGGGCTTTCGCACCTCGGACCCGGTCGGCCGCCCGCCGTCGCCGCAGTCGTCGCTCTCGCTCGCCATCCGCCCAACCATTCCAGACCCGTGCTGCGCGCGACCGCGCAGGAAGACAGCGCCCCGCCAAGGCGCGCGAAGCGGCAGCGTTAGCACGGGCGGGACGAAGTTGCCGCACCCGCCCGGCGCCGCCATCC
>NZ_VRUV01000863.1:0-1227 GCF_008039455.1 Methylobacterium sp. WL116 | reverse complement strand
GAGGAGCGCCGCCTGCCGGAGGCCGAGACGGCGGCGGCGGTCTACTTCGACATGACCCGCGGCGACGGGGGCGCCGGCACCCGCGCCTTCCTGCGCTCGATCGGGACCGAGCGGATCTCGCCGCTGTTCGAGCAGTCGCTCGGCACGCGCGCGGCGCCGGCCATGGCCGGCATCACCGAGGCGCTGGCGGCGTTCGCCCGCTGGGACGCGTTCCGCAACGCGCAGCTCGCCTTCCTGCAGGGCTACGACGCGGTGCTGTCGCCGGTGGCGCCCTACGTCGCGCCGGCGCACGGCACCAGTTTCGATCCGGCGCTGCAGCGCGGGGTCGGCTACGCCCAGAACCACAACCTCACCGGCTGGCCGGCGGTGGCGGTCCGCGTCGGCACCTCGCCCGAGGGGATGCCGATCGGGGTGCAGGTGGCGGCCCACCCGTGGCGCGAGGACGTGGCCCTCGCCCTCGGCCGTCATCTCGAGGCGAGCTTCGGGGGCTTCGCGCCGCCCGCGATCTGACCGGTCGTCCCTACGCGCCTGGCGCCCAGTCGATCGTCGGGCGCTGCGCCAGGATGCGGTCGAAGTAGTTGGCCACCGCCTGCGCCCCGTCCGCATGCATCATCGCCACCGGGTGGGCGAGGTAGGCGCGGGCCAGCTCCAGCGGCATCTCGCCGGCCTTCAGCGCGTTGAGCACCGCATCGATGAAGGCGTCGTTGGCCTCGTTGAAATCGCTCGACAGCTTCTTGCGGTCGTTCAGGGCCTGGATCGCCATCGCGCATGCTCCGTGCCGCCCCCGCGGCGACGCGGTTCTACGGATGGAGAGGCCGATCGTTCCCGGAGAGGGCGCACCCGTCTCGGGATCGCTGGAGGGCCTTCCGGACGGCCTGTCGTGGTTCTGTCGTCGAAATCGGAGAAAGTTCCGTTTTGGCTGTTGACGGGGCACTGAGCGGTCCGTATACCCCGCTCATCGGCAACGGGGCGGCGGCGACGCGGTTCTCCGGGGCTGGTATCACCTCCGACGGATTGGCTGGGCAGGCCGGTGGAAACCGGGCGCTCTGCTGTTTTTGTCGGTTGTGAGTGTCGGGTCCGGGTTTCGGCGGTGCCGAAGACGGGGTTGACAGGGTATCGGCGGGGGCTTAGACGCCTCCCACCGCTGAGGCGGACCACCGACTGGTTGGTTCGGTATCACGGGTTTCCAAGACGGGCAAGGTGGTTTCGGGGCATTATGCTCTGGGA
>NZ_VRUV01000862.1:0-1229 GCF_008039455.1 Methylobacterium sp. WL116 | reverse complement strand
TGGCGCGACGGGCCGGCCGCCCGGCTGCTGCGGCTCGCCGGCCGTCCCCCGCTTGTCGTGGCGCCCGGGCCGCTGCTCAGCCCTTATGACAGCGCCGAGACCGGGTTCTCGAGCCTGATCCTGACCTTGGCCGGCGAGCCGGTCGGAGGGCGCGAGACGCCGGGCCTGCACCATTTCGACCCCTGGACGCGGGCGCCGATCGACCGCGCGGCCTGCGCCGAGCGCGTCGCCTGGCTCCGGGCGCGGTTTTCCGAGAACGCGCGGCGCGTCGTCTACGTCGGCATCTCGCGCTGGAAGCGGCCGGCGCTCGACGCCTTCGCCGTCGGCCCGAAGGGCACGCCGATCCACACCATGACCGTCGCCGACGCGGTCGCCGCCGCGAAGCGCCACGACGGGCAGGTGCTCGCCTGGGCCACGCGCGCGCCGGAGGCCCTGGAGGCGGTCTGCGCGGAGGCCGGCCTGCCGCTGGCGCGGGTCGAGGACGGCTTCCTGCGCTCGGTCGGCCTCGGGGCGAGCCTGCAGCCCGGCGCCTCGATCGTGGTCGACGATCGTGGCATCTACTACGATCCGCGGCGCGAGAGCCGTCTCTCGCGGATCCTGGCCGAAGCCGAATTTTCCGACGCCCTGGTCACCCGGGCGAAGTCCTTGCGCGAGACGATCGTCGCGCGGCGCCTGAGCAAGTACAATGTCGGCCTCACGGTCGCCGCGGGCGCGTGGCCGGCGGACCGGCGGATCGTGCTGGTGCCGGGCCAGGTCGAGGACGACGCCTCGGTCCGCTACGGCTCGCCGAACGTGCGCTCGAACCGGGCGCTGCTGCAGGCGGCGCGGGCGCGCAACCGGGACGCCTTCCTGCTCTACAAGCCGCATCCCGACGTGGAGGCCGGGTTCCGCCCCGGCGCGATCCCCGAAGCCGAGGCCCTGGGGCTCGCCGACCGGATCGTCTCGGGCCTGAGCATCGTCGACCTGCTCGACCGGGTGCACCACGTCGAGACGATGACCTCGCTCGCCGGCTTCGAGGCGCTGATCCGGGGCCTGAGCGTCGCGACGCACGGGCGGCCGTTCTATGCCGGCTGGGGCCTCACCGAGGATCTCGCGCCCGGCGCCGACCGCGGCCGGACGCTCGCCCTCGACCAGCTCGTCGCCGGCGCGCTGATCCTGTATCCGCGCTACCTCGATCCGGTGGCGATGAAGCCGTGCGGCCCCGAGCAGCTGCTCGACCGCCTCAGCGC
>NZ_VRUV01000861.1:0-1230 GCF_008039455.1 Methylobacterium sp. WL116 | reverse complement strand
TCGTCGCGGTCGCCCTGCGCCGCGACGGCACCGGGTGGCGCAGACGGCTCGCCCTCGATCGCGAGCGGCCGAACGGGATGCGGCCGCGCACGCTGCTGCTGATCCTGCTGCTGTGGCCGGCCGTGCACATCGCCTGGGTCACCGGCACCGCGGAGGCGTTCGGCGCGGCCTTCGGCAACGGCGTGCGCCTGTCGCCGATGCTGAGCCCGGCCGCCGTGGCGGCGTGGCTCGGCTACGTCGTGGTGCTGGCGCCCGCCGCCGAGGAGATGCTGATGCGCGGGGAGGGCTTCGCCGCCGCCCGCCGCTTCCTGCCGCCGGCCGCGACGATCCTCGTCACGGCTTTGCTGTTCGCGATGGCGCACGTCTCGGCCTGGGGATTCGCCCGCCCGGTCTCGCTGGCGCCGCTGGCGCTGATGCTGGGCTGGCTGCGCTGGCGCACCGGCCGGCTCTGGCCGTGCATCGCGCTCCACGGCTGGAGCAACCTCGCGCTGATCGCCTACGTGCTGTGGCCGTGACGGCGCGTCAGGCGGGCCGGTTCGCCAGGGCTTCGCGCACGGTGCTCGCCACGGAGCCGTTGCGCAGGTCGCGCGGGATCAGGATCGCGTCGGGGAGGAGGTGCGAGGCATCGCCCGACATCTCCTCGTAGAGATCGCTGGCCAGGACGATGCGCAGGCCCGGTCGCAGGGCGCGGGCCTCGACCGCGAGCCGCGAGCAGCAGAGCGCGCCTTCGAGCCCGACATCGGCGACCAGCACGTCGACCGGAAGGCCGAGGACTAGGACGGTGAGGGCGTCGACGCCGCTGTCGCAGGCCGTCGCCTGGAAGCCCGCGCGGCGGACCTGATTGGAGACCTCGTCACGCCAGCGCTTCTGCCGGCCGGCGACGAGAACCTGGATCCCGTAGCAGCCCCCTGCGGGCTGGGTCGGGCTCACGAGCGTCGTTCCGCTGGTGGGTTGCGGCATTCCGCGTTCGACTCGGCGTTCGCGTTGCATCGCAGCATGCTAGGCCGGGAAGCAGCGGTCGCGCAAGCCCCACGCCGCGTTTGCGCCGTATTTCTGAGCGCACCCGCCCAGGAAGCAGGCATGCGCCGGGATCGGGCAGGCGGTTGACCGAGGCCGGGCCGGCGGGGCAACAGGGCCGCGTCGCGGGCGACGCCGCGAGCGCACGGAGATGGTTTCGATGTCGTCCGCAAAATCGCCCCCCGTCTCCCCCCTCGCGCCGGCCTCGACGCC
>NZ_VRUV01000860.1:0-1232 GCF_008039455.1 Methylobacterium sp. WL116 | reverse complement strand
CGCATCGTCGAGGCGGCCGAGCCTCAGCACGACGCCGACGGCCGGGTGTCGGCCGGGGGGACGCGGTCGGCGGCGCGCGGGTCCGCCTGGGAGATCTCGCGGAGCAGGTCGTCGCGCTGCGCGTCGATCAGGTCGGGCAGGATGTCGTCGTCGCTGTCGTCGATCGCCGCGATCAGGCGGAAGCCCGATCCGACGCGCTCGAACGCGACCCGGACCTCGCGCTGCGCATACGGGTCGTGCGGGTCGAGGCAGAGATGCTCGGGCATGGTTTCGGGACACGATGCCGTCGGCGCGGCGAGGGCGCCCGCTTAGCCGGGCACCGTGACGGCCGGATGACGCAGGACCTGCACCCCGGCCGCCGGACGCCCGCGACGGGGCGCCCTCACGGGTCCCGGGGCAGCCCGGCTCGGCGTGCCCGAACTCGACCGGACCTGCCCTTACTTGCCGCCGGAGCCCGCGTAGGCGTCGATCGCCCGGCGGCAGTTCTCCGTCAGCGCGCCGCGGTTCTTCTTGAAGCACGCATCCATCGCCGGATCGTCCGGATCGATGTCGCCGCAGAGCTTCAGCGCGTCCCCGGTGCAGTACTTCTTCAGGTCCGCGTTGCCGCGCGTGGACGTGGGCGCGGCGAGAGCCGGGACGGCCGCGAGGGCGAGGACGAAGGCGAGCGGGGCGACGCGCATCATGGCTTCCAGCTGAGAGGATGTGGCGGGTCGCGGACCTGTTCGGGTCGACGAACCGTGCAGGGAACGCCGGACCGCGCGAAACGGCTCCGTCTTCCCCGGCCGGGCGCCTGCGGCATCGACCCTCCCTGCGGCGGCCGCGCGTCGACGGCGTGGGACGAAACCGGGCGCACGGCGTTCTCGACCCATGATCGATGATGCGCCCCGCCTCGGATTCTGCTGCAAGTTCGTGCTCACGCCGCCGCCGGAGGGCTTCAAGACCCTGAAGGCCGCCCGGGAGGCGGCGCTTCAGATGAACCTCACCAACGCGACCATGGCCTCGCTGACGGCGCTGGCTCCGGCGGCGCGGCGCGCGAAGATCGAGAATCTGGTCCGCCACAACCTCGGGGCGCTGGAGCGCCAGATCGCCTGGGTCGCCGGGCGGCCGCCGATCGCGCGCCTGCTGCGCATGGCGAGCAACGTCCTGCCGGGCTACACCCATCCCGTGGCGCGCGACATCTACGCCGAGCCCGAGATGCGCCGCCTCGTGGAGGCGGGCCTCGCCCGCTGCGG
>NZ_VRUV01000085.1:0-12917 GCF_008039455.1 Methylobacterium sp. WL116 | reverse complement strand
CTTCCACATTGCGGAAGCGACGGCCGGCAACGCGGCGCGCGGGGCCACCTCCGCCTGTCGGCGGATCTCATAGGCGTAGTTCATCGCTCACAGCCCTGCTCGGGCCGGCGCTCGGTGACGCGCTCGTTGCGCTCCGCCTCGGCCCGCTCGGCGTCGTAGAGGCCGAGGGACTGGCGCGTGTCGGTGTCGACCCCGCGCCACCAGCCGACGAAGGTCGGCAGGTCGTGCGTGGTGATCGCGGTCAGCGCGTCGCGGGGATAGGCCTCGGGCGCCTTGAACCGCCCGTCCTGCTCACGCTCGAACGCCAAGATCCGGTAGCTGAGGATGCCAGCCTGCATCAGCGCGTCCGAGAAGCCCTCCGGCGCGGTGCCGAGATCCTCGGCGATGACGAGGCACTTGTTGCGATGGCTCTCCAGGCGCAGCACCGCGATCATCGGCTCGAACGGCATCGCCACGTAGGCGCCGTCCTTCGCGCCGCCGCCGAGCGGGATCAGGAACAGGCGGGCGAGCTGGAAGGCGTGGTCGATGCGGATCGCGCCGGCATGGCGCATGTTGGCGCGCACCAGCGCCCGGAAGGCGGCGAGCCCGTCGCGCTCCATCTCGAGCGGATCGAAGGCCGGCAGTCCCCAATCCTGGCCCTTGGGCGCGAGCAGGTCCGGCGGTGCGCCGATCGAGACGCGGTCGGCGAAGCGCTCGGGATGCGACCAGATCTCCGAGCCGCCACGGTCTGCGCCGACGGCGAGGTCGCGGTAGAGGCCGATGCGCATGCCGGTCGCGAGCGCCCGCTCGGAGGCGTCTGCGAGCTGCCGGTCGGCGAGGTACTGGAGCCAGGCGTGATACGACACCGCGTCGCGGTGCTCGTCGGCGAAGGCCGCGACGGCGTCCGTTCCGGCGCGCCGGAATTCCTCCGGCCAGTCGCCGAGCCACTGGGCGCCCCGCCCCTTGAAGTGCTCGGACAAGGCCTCGAACGTGGCGTGCGATTGAAGATCCTCGCCGCCCTCCTCCCGGAAGGCCGTGAAGCCCGCATCCGCGCCCCGGCTCGCATCCGACTCCGCCCAGAAGTCCTGCAGCACCGGCGAGAGCACGTCCCACACGCCCTGATGGTCGACCAGGGCGGCGGCGCGCAACGCTTCGACGCGGGGCGCCATCTCGGCGAGACGCCTTTCCGCCCGCGAGCCGACGAAGCTCGGCATGCTCGTCGGCGCGATGAACAGCGTGTCGAGGAACAGGCGCGAGGACGGCGAGTAGGGCGAGATCTTGGTCCGGTCGGCGGCAAACAGGGCGTGCACCGGGCTCAGGCCGAGAAACGATGCGCCGCGCAGGCCCGCATCGCGCGCCGCCTGACCCGCGTCGGCATAAGTGCCGATCCCGAGGTTGGTGTCGGAGCGCAGGCCGTAGAGCTGGGCCGCGAGACCCCAATCGCTGGCGCCCTCGTCGGCATAGGCGCGCGGACGCCAGCAGCGCTGCGGCGCCGAAATGATCCAGGCTTCCGCAGTCCGGTCGCCGAGGGTGACGGCGAGGTGATGGTAGCCCGGGGTCAGCGGCGGCAGCTCGAACCCGGCGGTATCGCTGGACAGGGTTGCCCGGCCCTCGCGGGCGTTGCCGCGCTCGTCGACGATGCGCCAGACCGCCGTCCCCTCCCCGCGAACCGGAACGCGCACCGCGCGGCGCGCCTCGACCGGCAGCAGCGGCGGGATCAGGCCGTTGCGCAGGGCCTCGACCTCGCCGAGGCTCCGGGCGATCTCCTCGTCGGTGCCGACCGCGAAGCCGAGCGCCGCGAGCATGCCGCGGCGGACTTCGAGCGCGGTCTCGACCGGCTTGCCGAAGGCGTCGACGTAGCCGTCGGCGATGCCTGCGAGGTCGGCAAGGCGTTGCAGTGCAATGCTCATCGGGCCGCTTTCGTCAGAAATACACCCGTCCAGGCGGGCAGAGACGCACCGGTGCGGTCCGGCGCATTGGTCCAGACCGGCGTGTCGTCGCCGGCCTCGACGGAGAACGGCGCATCGCCGACATTGGCGACGAACCGCAGGGTCCCGCCCGCGTAGGACCAGGTGCAGTCGACCACGTCGGCGCGGGGAAGGATCGCCTTTGCGTTGCGATAGCCGGACTTGGCGAGCGGCACCACCACGTCCCGGCGCAGGGCCAAGAGCCGGGTGGTCTCGGCCAGCACCTCCCGGTGCGGCGAGCGCTCGCGCTCGGACCAGTCGAGCTTCGACGCTTCGAAGGTCTCGGCCTCGGTCGGATCCGGGATCACCGACGTGTCGTCGGCGAAGGCCGCGAAGCTCTTGAACTCCTTGCGGCGCCCTTCCCGGACGGCCTTGTTCAGCTCCGCGTCCGGCGCGAAATCGACGAAGAACAGGAACGGCGTCGAGGCCGACCATTCCTCGCCCATCCACAGCATCGGAATCTGCGGGCTGAGCAGGAGCCCGGCGCGCGCCAGATCGAGCTTCTTCGGATCGGCGAGCTCACTCAGGCGCTCGCCGAGCGCGCGGTTGCCGACCTGGTCGTGGTTCTGCAGGAACGTCACGAACGCGGTCGGCGGCAGGTGGGCCGAGGGCTCGCCGCGCGGATGGTCGCCCAGCGTCTTGAACGGCTCGCCCTGATAGGCGAACCCCTCCGACAGGCAGCGCGCCAGCCGCTCGACCGGCTTGTCGCTGAAGCTCTCGTAGTAGCCGGAATCCTCGCCCGTCAGCAGCACGTGCCAGCAATGGTGCAGGTCGTCGGCCCACTGGGCGTCGTGCTGGAGCGGCTTGCCCGAGCCGTCGCGCTCGAGCCACTTGGCCTGGTTGGCCTCGTTTTCGAGCATGAGATGGATCTGGCGATCGGGGAAGGCCGCGCGGACCGTCTCGCCGAGCTCGGCCAGGAAGTGCGTCGGCGAATCGTCGAGGATCGCGTGGACGGCGTCGAAGCGGATGCCGTCGAAATGGTATTCCTCGAGCCAGTACAGCGTGTTCTGGATGAAGAACTGCCGCACGGTGTGGCCGCTCTCCTTGCCGTCGAAGTTGATGCCCGCGCCCCACGGGGTCTGGTGCCGCTCGGTGAAGAAGGTTTTGGCGTAGGCGTGGAGATAGTTCCCGGCCGGCCCGAAGTGGTTGTAGACCGCGTCGAGGTAGACCATCAGCCCGAGCCCGTGCGCGGCGTCGATCAGGCGCTTGAGGTCGTTGGGACGGCCGTAGGCGGCGTCCGGCGCGTAGGGCAGCACCCCGTCGTAGCCCCAATTGCGGGTGCCCTTGAAGTCGGCGAGCGGCAGCAGCTCGATGGCGGTGACGCCGAGCGCCTTCAGGTCGGCCAGCCGCTTCTGCAGCCCGGCATAGGTGCCCTCCGGCGTCGCGGTGCCGACATGCGTCTCGTAGATCACCGCCTCCTCGAACGGCCGGCCCTTCCACGCGTCGTCGCTCCAGGCGAAGGCGGCCGGGTCGATCACCTCGGACAGGCCCGACACGTCGTCCGGCTGGAAGCGCGAGGCGGGATCGGGCACCACGAGGTCGCCGTCGACGCGGAAGCCGTAGCGGGCGCCGGCCGCGACCCCGGGGACGGTCGTTCGGCGCCAGCCCTCGCCGGCATCCGGAAGCGCGTGATCCGTCCCGTCGACCACCAGCACGACGTCCCGTGCCGTCGGGGCCCAGAGCGCGAAGCGGACGCCTTGGTCCGCGATCTCGGCGCCGAAGGCCATGTTGTGCGTGCGCCGCATCGGGCCACCATCCTCATCGTTCGGGGCTCACGGGTCGGTCCGGATCGCGCGGGGGCGATCCCCGGAACGGTGCCGGGCGTGAACAGCCACGTCTGTCACAGAAGCGGTCGGCCCAGCTGTTGTTCCCCGCACCGCACCCAAACCCTGCCGATCGCGCGGCGGCATTCGGGCGCGAGCTTGGCCGGAGCCAGCGCAAGGCGGGAACGCGCGGGGATCCTGCGGTTGCAGGCGTCGCTCGCGGTCGCGAAAAAGGCGGCGGACGCGCCGGGATCGGGTGCTTGCGCCGGTGCGACGGGAGGAATAATTGGCCGTCTGATATCATTCGTCTTCCCCCACGTCGCGCCGCGTGCGGCGCTTCGGCGTGGGATGCACCTGACAACGGCCCCGGACGCGGGGCCTTCGCCACACGGATAAAAGCCCTTGGCCGACAACGACGAGACAGGGGCCGGCACGCCGCCGCCCGCCAGCGACATCAAGCCCGTCTCCATCACCGACGAGATGCGCCGGTCCTACCTCGACTACGCGATGAGCGTGATCGTGAGCCGGGCGCTGCCGGATGCGCGCGACGGCCTCAAGCCGGTGCACCGGCGCATCCTGTTCGCCGCCTACGAGAGCGGGCACCTGCCGGAGCGCAAATACGTCAAGTCGGCCCGCATCGTCGGCGACGTGATCGGTCTCTACCACCCGCACGGCGACCAATCGATCTACGACGCCTTGGTCCGCATGGCGCAGGACTTCTCGATGCGGCTGATGCTCATCGACGGCCAGGGCAACTTCGGCTCGGTCGACGGCGATCCCGCGGCGGCGATGCGCTACACCGAATCGCGGCTCGCCAAGCCGGCGACCGCGCTGCTCGCCGACATCGACAAGAACACCGTCGACTTCCAGCCGAACTACGACGAGTCGCGCGAGGAGCCGTCGGTCCTGCCGGCGCGGTTCCCGAACCTGCTCGTCAACGGCGCCGGCGGCATCGCCGTCGGCATGGCGACCAACATCCCGCCGCACAATCTCGGCGAGCTGATCGACGCCTGCATCGCGCTGATCGACGATCCGGGCCTGACGATCGAGCAGCTCACCGAGATCGTGCCCGGCCCGGATTTCCCGACCGGCGGGGCGATCCTCGGCCGCGCCGGCACGCGCCAGGCCTACGCCACCGGCCGCGGCTCGATCATCATGCGGGCGAAGTCCCACGTCGAGGAGCTTCGCAAGGAGCGCGAGGCGCTGATCTTCACCGAGATCCCGTACCAGGTGAACAAGGCCACGCTGGTCGAGAAGATCGCCGAGCTGGTCAAGGAGAAGCGCGTCGAGGGCATCTCGGACCTGCGCGACGAGTCCGATCGCGACGGCATGCGCATCGTCGTCGAGATCAAGCGCGACGCGATGGCGGAGGTGGTGCTGAACCAGCTCTACCGCTTCACGCCGCTGCAATCCTCGTTCGGCTGCAACATGGTGGCGCTGAACGGCGGCCGCCCCGAGCTGATGAACCTGAAGGACCTGCTCCAGGCCTTCATCGACTTCCGCGAGGAGGTCGTCTCCCGCCGCACCAAGTTCTTGCTGAACAAGGCGCGCGAGCGCGCCCACGTGCTGTGCGGCCTCGCGATCGCGGTCGCCAACATCGACGAGGTGATCCGGCTGATCCGCACCTCGCCCGACCCGAACTCGGCGCGCGAGGCGCTGATGGCCCGCGACTGGCCGGCCCACGACATCGCCCCGCTGATCGCCCTGGTCGACGACCCGCGCCACCGGGTGGCGGACGACGGCACCTACCGCCTCTCGGAGGTGCAGGCCCGCGCGATCCTCGACCTGCGCCTGCAGCGCCTGACCGCGCTCGGCCGCGACGAGGTCGGCGACGAGCTGAAGTCGCTCGCCGACGAGATCGCCGACTACCTCGACATCCTGCGCTCGCGCCAGCGCATCCAGACCATCGTCAAGGACGAGTTCGCCGAGGTGCGGACCCAGTTCGCGACTCCGCGGCGGACGGTGATCCTCGACTACGATTCGAGCGTCGACGACGAGGACCTGATCCAGCGCGAGGACATGGTCGTCACCGTGTCCCATGCCGGCTACGTCAAGCGCGTGCCGCTCTCGACCTATCGGGCCCAGCGCCGCGGCGGCAAGGGCCGCTCCGGCATGTCCACCCGCGAGGAGGATTTCGTCACCCGCCTGTTCGTGGCGAGCACGCATACGCCGGTGCTGTTCTTCTCCAGCCAGGGCCAGGCCTACAAGGAGAAGGTCTGGCGCCTGCCGATGGCGGCGCCGAACGCCCGCGGCAAGGCGCTCGTCAACATTCTGCAGCTGCAGGACCAGGCCGAGCGCATCACCACGATCATGCCGCTGCCCGAGGACGAATCGTCCTGGGACACGCTGGACGTGATGTTCGCGACCGCGTCCGGCGGCGTCCGGCGCAACAAGCTGTCCGACTTCGTGCAGGTGAACCGCAACGGCAAGATCGCGATGAAGCTCGATCCGGGCGACCACATCGTCCACGTCGAGATCTGCCGCCCCGAGCAGAACGTGCTGCTGACCACCGCGCTCGGCCAGTGCATCCGCTTCCCCGTCGAGGACGTCCGCGTCTTCAAGGGCCGCGATTCCACCGGCGTCCGCGGCATCAGCCTCGGCAAGGGCGATCGCGTCATCTCGATGACGATCCTCAACAGCTTCGACGCGACGCCCGAGGAGCGCGTCGGCTTCCTGAAGATGCAGCGCGCCGTCATCGGCGACACCGCACCCGAGGCCGGCGACGCCGATGCCGAGGAGGCTGCCACCGATGCGCCGCTGCTGTCGCAGGAGCGCTACGCCGAGATGGGCGCCAACCAGCAGTTCGTTCTGACGCTGGCCGAGCGCGGCTACGGCAAGCGGACCTCGTCGTTCGAGTACCGGACCTCGGGACGCGGCGGAAAGGGCATCAAGGCGATGGAGGTCAACCCCCGCAACGGCAACCTCGTCGCCTCCTTCCCGGTCGAGGCGGCGGACCAGATCATGCTGGTGACCAATGCCGGCCAGCTCATCCGCGTGCCGGTGGACGACATCCGCGTCGTCGGCCGCGCCTCGCAGGGCGTGACCGTGTTCGACACCGCCAAGGACGAGCGCGTCGTCTCCGTCGAGCACATCGCCGGCGAGGACGAAGGCGGCGAGATCATCGACGAGACGGCGTGAGGCGGAGGCCCTGCAGGGCGGCGGATCCAGCCGTCCTGCAGGGTTTCGGCACCGGCTTTTCGCGCGTGCTAGAAAAAATGATACTCGGCGTGGGATGATTTTTCCGGGATAAACGTAGCGTATATATTTGACGAAAGCATCGTCGCGACTGGACTAACGATGTTTCCGAGTGTTGCCGCGAAGTCATATTCAAGGTGAGGCGGCGGGGTTACTGGTCTGCAACGTCAGTCCCCAACCCCGGATGCCGCTGTGCTGAAGTCCTTCGCCCTCGCCGCCGTCGCCTCGGCGACCCTCGCCGCCTCAGCCGGCGCCGCCGACCTTCCGCGCCGGGCCCCGCCGCCGGTGTTCACGCCCGTCCCGGTCTTCACCTGGACCGGCTTCTACCTCGGCGCGAATGCCGGCTACGCCTTCTCCGAGCGCGACAACGTCCGCACCGCCGGCATCGGCGCGCTGCAGCTCAACGTCGACCGCGGCCTGCGCCGCTCGAGCGTGCCGCTGCCGCAGGACGGCTTCACCGGCGGCGGTCAGATCGGCTACAACTACCAGTTCACCCCGGGCTCCGGCATCGTCGTCGGCATCGAGGCCGACGCGCAGTACACCGACCTGCAGCGCCGCCGCACCGAGACGATCTTCAACCCGGCCTTCAACCCCAACGTCCTGACCAACAGCTACCGCACCGAGCTGAACTACCTCGGCACCGTGCGCGGCCGCATCGGCTACGCCTTCGATCGGGTGTTCGTGTACGGCACCGGCGGCTTCGCCTACGGCGACGTGACCCAGTCCGTCACGTTCCAGACCGGCGCTCCGGTGACCTACGCCGCCCGCCGCTCCAGCATGGAGACCGGCTACGCCTACGGCGGCGGCATCGAGTACGCGCTGCCGACCGAGTCGTTCCTGAACTTCTTCCGCGCCAGCGCGGTCACGATCAAGGGCGAGTACCTCCGCTACGACCTGGGGAGCCGCAACCTCTTCGTCGCCAATGTCGGCCCCGCCGGCACGCCGGGCATCGGCTACATCTCGCGCCTCTCGACCGAGGGCAGCCTCGCCCGCGCCGGCATCAACTACAAGTTCGGCACGTACTAGGATCTGCGCCGGGCTGCGGGCAGCCCGGATCGATCGAGATCGACCGGAAGGGTGGGAGCGGAAGCGCTTCCGCCCTTTCTCGCGTTTCCGGCCGGCGGTCCATTCGCCGGGGCCGGCGGTTCCGTTCGTCACGAAAATCCTCTAGGGCCTTGCGGGCATGAACCGCACCGCGCTCTATGCCGGGTCCTTCGATCCGGTGACCAACGGCCATCTCGACGTCGTCCGCCAAGCCTGTCGGCTGGTGCCGCGCCTCGTGATCGCGATCGGCGTCCATCCCGGCAAGGCCCCGCTCTTCTCCGCCGAGGCGCGGGCCGAGCTGCTCGCGGAGACCTGCGCGCCGCTCGCCGCCGCCGAGGGGACGGAGCTGGAGATCGCGACCTTCGACGACCTCGCCGTGACGGCGGCGCGCCGCTGCGGCGCCAGCCTGTTCATCCGCGGCCTGCGCGACGGCACCGATCTCGACTACGAGATGCAGCTTGCCGGCATGAACGGCGCGATGGCGCCCGAAGTCCAGACCGTGTTCCTGCCGGCCTCGATCCAGGTCCGCCCGATCACCGCGACGCTCGTCCGGCAGATCGCCGCGATGGGCGGCAACGTCTCGCCCTTCGTGCCGGCCCAAGTGGCCGAACGCCTCGCGGCCCGCTTCGCGAGCCGCAGCTGAGCCCCCAACGCTTCTCAAGGAGACGATCCCCATGAACCGCCGCAACGCCGTTTTCGCGCTCGCGCTCTCCCTCACGCTCGGGGCCTCCGCCGCCCGCGCCGCCGACGCCAACACCGTCTACCTCGACACCAAGGACGGCCGCGTCACGATCGAGCTGCGCCCGGACATCGCGCCCAAGCACGTCAAGCAGCTCAAGACTCTGATCGCCCAGGGCTTCTACAACGGCCTGAAGTTCCACCGGGTGATGGACGGCTTCATGGCCCAGACCGGCGACCCGAAGGGCAACGGCACCGGCGGCTCGAGCCTGCCCGACATCCCGGCCGAGTTCTCCTCGGCGCAGTTCCGCCGCGGCACCGTCGGCATGGCGCGCTCGTCAGATCCGAACTCGGCCAACTCGCAGTTCTTCATCTGTCTCGGCGATGCCTCCTTCCTGAACGGCCAGTACACCGTGGTCGGCCTCGTCTCCGACGGCATGGATGCCGTCGACAAGATCAAGAAGGCGGCGCCCGGCGTCGCTGGCGGCGCGGTCCAGAACCCGGACAAGATCGTCAAGATGCAGCTGGCCGAGAAGGCCAAGTAAGCGGCGATGCGGGGCCTGCGCCGCGCGTCGGCGACCCTCCTCGTCGCCCTCGTGCCCGCCGCCGCGGGCGCCCAGCCGTTCTACGGCTACGCGTTCGACGGCGAAGGCCCCGGCTATCCGCTGAGCCTGCCGCAGACGTTGCGGGCGACGATCGTCGTCCCGCTCGCGGTGAAGCCGGTTCCGCGCCCGAACACCCTGGCCGAGCTCTATCCCGCCCTCGCAGCGTGCTGGCGCCCGCCCGCCATCCTCGAGGATGCGTCGAACGTCGAGATCACCGCGCGGCTGTCGCTCCGGCGCGACGGAAGCTTGCTCGGGCCGCCGCGGATCACGTATGCGAGGGGCGTCGGTCCGAAGACGCGCCCGACCCTGGTGCATGCGACGATCGACGGATTGAACCGTTGCCTGCCGGCCCAGATCACGCCCGGCCTCGGCCGAGCGATCGCCGGGCGTCCCGTCGCCCTACGTTTCGTCTACCGGAAGGTCACCGCGAACCGACCCGGATGACGGCCACCGATCACCCCGCCGCGCCGCAGCCAGGCGCAGCGCCCCCGCCCTGAACAACCTGGAGACCGACATGGCCGACACCGAAAACCTCGTCCTCGAGACCACCAAGGGCCGCGTCGTCGTCGCGCTGCGCTCCGACCTCGCGCCGAACCACGTCGAGCGCATCAAGACGCTCGCCGGCCAGGGCTTCTACGACGGCGTGCCGTTCCACCGCGTCATCGACGGCTTCATGGCGCAGACCGGCGATCCCACCGGCACCGGCTCGGGCGGCTCCGACCTTCCCGACCTGAACGCCGAGTTCAACGCCGAGCCGCACACCCGCGGCACCTGCTCGATGGCGCGCACCAACTTCCCGCACTCGGCGAACTCGCAGTTCTTCATCTGCTTCGACGACGCCCGCTTCCTGGACAAGCAGTACACCGTCTGGGGCAAGGTCGTCGAAGGCATGGACGTGGTCGACACGATCAACAAGGGCGAGCCGCCGCGCTCGCCCGACAAGATCGTCAAGGCGACCATCGCCGCCGCCTGAATCCGGACCCGTCCGTCGCCCCCGAGAACCGGGCGACGGGCGGTGCCCCACGCCCCAAGTTTTCTCCACGCGATACCCGTTTCAGTCGTCGATCCCTCGCCCGCGGCGGAGGCGATGCATGCCTCCATCGAGCAGACGTTCGTCGAGCGCGAACTGCCGACGGCAGCCGTATCGGATCGAGGATCGAAAGATCGGGATGCGCCGGCGTCCTCAACGCAGCGCCGATCGCCGACGCCCTACCCACCCTGCCTCCACGAATATCGGATCATACGGTTCGGCTGAGCCATTCGCGACGGCGCTACGCCAGGATCGAGCCGTCCGCTTGCAGCGCCATGGCCCCGCCGGCGGTTGCTCGATCGGCGATCGCTCGATCCCGCTCGTCATCGGGCTCGACACGGTGGCCGGACCCGTCACGAACCCGTCTGCGCCCCGAAGGCGCTCGCATCGCTCGCCGTAGCGATGCTTGGGCGGGACCGCTCGCTCGGCGTCGTCCGGGTCACTGGCGCGCACCCGGAACGCCCGGCGAATTTAACCCATGTTGGTGTCGGTCTTGCGCCGGCAACTTAGCGTGACGGTTGCGCTCGCCCGTCATTCGAACACGTCGCGGTTGGCGCGTCGATCTCTTCCGCCGCGGAGCCATCGTGCCGAGGCCGGCGCTCGCGGGTGCGGACGCGGATCGACACGATGTCGTCCATGGCCATGCGCGAGCAAGAACACATCGGATGGTCGAGAAGCGGGATACGGGCGTGAGCGAGGCGATTCAGGACGAGACCTTGCAGGCGCCGGTCGCGATCGCCCGCAGCCGCAGGGCGTCCCCCGCAGGTCCGCGCTATCACGCGGTCATCACCGCCCGCGACGGCGCGAAGAGCCTTCACCCGTTGCCAGCATTCGGCGACGACGAAGCCATCGCGCAGGCGCTCGCGCTCGCCGAAGGCCGGGTGATCGAGGTCTGGGACGGCCCGCGCCTGATCGAGCGCTTCAACGCAGTCACCTGGTAGCGCCCGAACCGTAAATGGCAGGCGTCGCGACCGTCGGCATGATCTACAGAAGGGGTGGAGCGGGTACCGGGAATCGAACCCGGGTATTCAGCTTGGAAGGCTGCTGCTCTACCATTGAGCTACACCCGCAATCCGCGCCGGATAGCATGGCGCGGTGAGCTTGAGAAGGCCGGAGACGCTGCGATCCGGCCCCTCCCGGCGTGGTTCTCAGTGCGCCGCGACCTGCCGCGTCGGCACGATGTCGTTGGCCATCACCTCGCCGAACGGGCCGTCGTTGCGGGCGTTCGAGGGGCCGATGCCGGTGGTGGCGCGCAGCGGCAGCTTCGGGAAGACGAGCTCGGCGAAGCGGTAGGCCTCCTCGAGATGCGGGTAGCCGGAGAGGATGAAGCGGTCGATCCCGAGATCGATGTACTCCTTCATCCGGTCGGCGACCTGGTCGGCCGAGCCGACCAGCGCCGTGCCGGCACCGCCGCGCACCAGCCCGACGCCGGCCCAGAGGTTCGGCGAGACCTGAAGCTTGTCCCGGCTTCCGCCGTGCAGCGCCATCATCCGGCTCTGCCCGACCGAATCCTGGCGCTTCAGCGTGGCCTGCGCTTTGGCGATCGTGGCGTCGTCGAGCTTCGAGATCAGGCGGTCGGCCGCCGCCCACGCCTCGCCCTCGGTCTCGCGGACGATGACGTGCAGGCGGATGCCGTAGGAGAAGGTCTTGCCGCGCGCCTCCGCGGCCGCCTTCGCGGTCGCGATCTTCTCGGCGACGCCGGCCGGCGGCTCGCCCCAGGTAAGGTAGACGTCGCAATGCTCGGCCGCCACGTCGATGCCGGCCGGCGACGAGCCGCCGAAGTAGAGCGGCGGATAGGGCTTCTGCACCGGCGGGAAGATCAGCCGGCCGTTCTCCGCCGAGAGGTGCTTGCCCGTGAACGAGACGGTCTCGCCGGCCATCAGGCCGCGCCAGATGTGAAGGAACTCGTCGGTCACCGCGTAGCGCGCGTCGTGGTCGAGGAACACGCCGTCGCCGCGCAGCTCCACCGGATCGCCGCCCGTGACGACGTTGATCAGCAGGCGCCCATCGGAGATCCGGTCGAGCGTCGAGGCCATGCGGGCGGCCGCCGAGGGCTCCATCAGGCCGGGACGCACGGCGACGAGGAAGCGCAGGCGCTGCGTCAGCGGCGCGAGTGCCGAGGCGATCACCCAGGAATCCTCGCAGGAGCGGCCGGTGGGCAGCAGCACGCCGTAATAGCCGAGGGCGTCGGCGCCCTGCGCGATCTGGCGGAGATAGCTCAGCGACACGTCGCGCGCGCCCTCAGACGCGCCGAGATAGCGGCCGTCGCCGTGCGTCGGCAGGAACCAGAGGACGTCGGTCTTTCCGTCGGTCGAGGCGGTCATCGAAAGGTCTCCGTGTCGGCTCAGGCCGCCGAGGGCGTGCCGAGCAGGTGCTCGAGGATGCGGCCTTCGAGCCGCGCCAGGTCGGGATCGCCGCGGCGGCGCGGCCGGGGCACGTCGACCCGCAGATCGAGGGCGATGCGGCCCTCGTCGACGACGAGGATGCGGTCGGCCATCGCCACGGCTTCGGCGACGTCGTGGGTCACGAGGAGCGCGGTGAAGCCCTGCGCCCGCCAGATCCGCTCGATCAGGTCCTGCATGCCGATGCGGGTGAGCGCGTCGAGCGCGCCGAGCGGCTCGTCGAGCGCCAGGAGGCCGGGTCCGCTGACCAGCGC
>NZ_VRUV01000859.1:0-1233 GCF_008039455.1 Methylobacterium sp. WL116 | reverse complement strand
TTTTTTTAATTCACCCGCCCACCCCCTACATCAACAACTTGATTTCGGGCGGCAGGTTATTTTGTTAAAATCCGAGCCGACCCGGCCGCGGCACGGTCGGCACCAGGACCGGGGTCGCGACGCCCGGGTCCGTGACCGCGGCGACGGGGGCCGCGATCCGGAGCCGCGCGGCGTTCACGGTCGGGCGCGGCAGGGCGACGGCGTAGGCGGTGACGAGCTGCTCGGCCTCGGCGCGGCGGCGGGGCAGGATCGCCGCGGGCTTGCGCCACAGCAGCAGCGCGTCGGCGGCACCGGCCGCGTCGCCGGCGTTGATCCGTCTCAGGACGGTCGAGCCGGCGAAGGCCGCCGGGCCGATGTTGTAGCAGAGCGAGACGAGGGCATCGAAGGCGTGCGGCCCGACCGCCGCCGTCAGGCCGTCGCGGACCGCGGCGACGTAGGTCGCGACGTCGCGCGCGAAGATCGCGTCGCACTCGGCCGCGGTGATCGCGAGGCCGGGGACGACGCGGGGGCGCCCCGCCGCGGAGGTGTGGCCGACGCCGATGGTCCAGACGCCGACGGAATCGCGGTAGGCCGTCAGCCGCCGTCCCTCGCGCGCGATGAGGCACGCCTCGCCGATAAGGGTGAGATTCATGGGGATCTCCGGGGCGGGGAACGGCGGTCGGTGCGGCGGGCGCCCGGCCTCAGCCCAGCTGCTGCGCGCCGAAGGACGCATCGGCCGCGGCCACGTAGCCGTCGGCCCCCGTGAACCGCACCCAGACCTCGACGCCGTCGCCGGCCGCGAGCTTCAGGGTCGTGGCGAGCGACAGGGCGGTGACCCCGTCCACCAGCGCACCGGTCGCGGCGGCGCGGCCGCGCCCGGCGGGGGCGCCGTTCCGGTAGAGCTGGACCTCGAAGGCCGTCGGCGCGCTCGCGTTGTTGCGCTTGTAGGTGAGCATGGCCGAGACCCGATAGAGGCCGGCCTCGGGGGCGGTGAAGCGGTTCGTCGCGGCCGCGAACGCGCCCTGGTCGTTGCTGTCGGCGATGTTGAACTGCACCTTCGTCCAGGCGCCGGCCGGGACGTAGTTGTCGAAGCTCGTGGTCGCCGCCGCCTTGGCGAAATTGCTGATCCGCGCCCAGCCCGTGCCGGTGTACCACTTGAGCGCGGTCGCGGTGCTGTCGGCGTAGAGCTGCCCTTGCGCGAGCCCCGTCGTCGGGTCGGCGGCCAGCGGCGCGAGGCGCACCGCCCCGCTGGCC
>NZ_VRUV01000858.1:0-1233 GCF_008039455.1 Methylobacterium sp. WL116 | reverse complement strand
CGCCACGCCACCTGCGCCGCCTGCGCCGCCTCGCGGACCTGCACACGTATGTCCGCCCGAAGCGGCGCGACGACGACGACGATCCGCCGCCCTGCCCGGCGAGCGTCATGCCGCGCCCGAAGACGCCCCCGAGCACGGCGCTGGCCGCCGCCATCCCGGCCTGAGGGCCGGGCCGCGCGGAGGATGCGCCGGGGCGCGCCGGCCCGGGCCCTACCCGTCCATCGCCCGCCGGAACGCCTCGGAATGATCCGGGTGCCAGCGCGAGAGCGCCGGGCGGTTCTCGATGATGTCGCCGGCCGCCCACGCGATCCGGCGCTCGTCCTGGGCGCGGGTGGTCTCGTTGTCGGGGCAGAGGATGTAGAAATCGCCCTGCGCCATCCGCTCCAGCAGGAAGGCCACCGTCTCGTCGGGCGTCCAGGCGCCGGGCGGCTTCTCGGCGACGCCGCGGGCCCTGGCCAGCCCGGTATAGACGAAGCCCGGGATCAGCAGGTGCGCCGAGATGCGGCAGCCGTCGCGGCCGCGCAGGTCGTGCGCGAGCGCCTCGGTCGCCGCCTTCACGCCCGCCTTCGAGACGTTGTAGGGCGTGTTGCCCGGCGGCGTGGTGATGCCCTGCTTCGAGCCGGTGACGATCACGGCGCCGGGTTTCTGGCCCGCGATCATCGCCGGCGCGAAGGCGTGGATGCCGTTGATCACCCCCCACAGGTTGGTGTCGAGGATCTTGCGCCAGGTCGCCTCCTCGGAGAACAGCGTGCCGCCCGCCTCGATGCCGGCGTTGAGCATCACCAGGGCGGGCGGCCCCCCGGCGGCGACGGCCTGCGCGAACGCCTCCATCGCCGGGCGCTGACCGACGTCGAGGGCGAAGGCGCGCACCTCCACGGCGGCGAGCCTCGCCACCGCGGCGCGGGCGGATTCGAGCGCCTCGCCCGGCAGGTCGGCGAGCCACACGTTCATGCCGGCCCGCGCGAAGGCCTGCGCCGCCGCGAGCCCGATGCCGCTGGCCGCCCCGGTGACGACGGCCGTCCGGCCGGGTTCGATCGCTGGGTGGGTCATCGGCGCCTCTCGCTGCTCTCGCGTCGCGGTGAGGGTGGGGCGGCGGCCGGGATTGTCGAGGGCGCGGCGCCCCGCCCTGGCCTTCGGCCGCCGCCTCTGCCACCGTCCGGCACGCTCACGCTTCCGGGAATCGCCCGCATGCCCGCCCGCGCCACAGGCCGACCGCGCGTCCCCCCGCTCCGC
>NZ_VRUV01000857.1:0-1237 GCF_008039455.1 Methylobacterium sp. WL116 | reverse complement strand
GGCGCCACCGGCCACCGCCAGCGGCGCGCCGATCAAGCCGTCCACCGGACCGCCGACCAAGCCGCCCTGCGCGGCGACGTAGTTGCGGTCACCGCCGACGAGGGCGACGTTGGCCGAACGGTGGTCGCGGATCGCTTCCTGGGCGTAGGTCCGGATCTGCGGGTTGCGGGACTTCGACAGCGCGATCTGGCTCGACTGGATCTCGAAGGCGTTCGCCTGCAGCGACTGCAGACGGAAATCGCTCAGGCCCTGGGCCATGGCCGGGGTCGAGACGGCGAAGGCGAGCGCGGACAGGACGGCGTATTTCTTCAGCATTGAAAACCTCGATCGATGAATGGTGAGCGTGCAAGCCGGCGTAGTTGTATCGCCCATACCGGTTTCAACCGAAACGGACGGCGACAGCACTTCATCGAACCAACGATGACGATCGCGCATGGTTCCTCTGGTCTTGCCTGACCTTGCGCCGTCCGCCGCGCGGGCTGCGGCGCTTGATCCGCCCTGCGGCAGCCGCCATGCCTTTCGCCGTCCTTCCGTCCCGAGGCCCCGCCTTGACGCCCCGCTCCACCCAGATCTTGTCAGTTCAGATCCTGCGCGCGGTCGCGGCGCTGCTCGTCGTGATGCACCATGCGCAGGCCGAGGCGACCGCGCTGGCGCAGCGGACGGGCGCGGCCTTCGCCCCGAGCGGGCTGCTGCCCTGGGCCGGCGGCGTCGACGTGTTCTTCGTGATCTCGGGCTTCATCATCGTCCACGCCGCGGCGCCGCACGCGGTCGGGCGCCATGCGGCGGAGAGCGGAGGTCGGCGCCGCTTCCTGGCGCATCGGATCGCGCGGGTGGTGCCGCTGTACTGGCTGGTCACCGCGCTCTACCTCGCGGTCGGGCTGGCGGCGCCGTCGGCCCTCAACGGCAGCGGCGGACCGCCGGACGCCGGCCAGGTCGTCGCCTCCTTCCTGTTCTGGCCCGCGGCGCGGCCGGACGGTGCGGTACTGCCGCTCTACGGCCTCGGCTGGACGCTCAATTGCGAGATGGCGTTCTACGCGCTGTTCGCGCTCGGTCTCGGCTGGGGTCGCCGGGCCGGCATCGCCTGGCTCGTGGCGGCCCTCGTCGGGATCGTGCTGGCGGGCGCCTGGCTGAAGCCGGACGCCGTGCCGCTGGCGTTCTGGTCGAACCCGGTGATGCTGGAATTCGGGCTCGGCGCCCTGATCGCGCTCGCACGCGGCGAGGGCGTGCGGCTGGGCGG
>NZ_VRUV01000856.1:0-1241 GCF_008039455.1 Methylobacterium sp. WL116 | reverse complement strand
CCCCCCCCCCCCCCCCCCCCCCCCTTTTTTTTTTCACGCACAACCCGCAAAACGACATCGGCCCCGGCCGCGGGGGCGCGGATATGTTTATAAGACACCGGGGGGGCCCACCCAAATGCGCGGGGCGGGCGGGCCGCGGCCGAAGGCCTTCGACGCCTCGGAGGGCACCAAGCTCGATCCGCTGAAGAACAAGACCTACGACCTCGGCTCGCCCAAGACCGTGCCGGTGCTGAAGCAACCGTGATCGTCCCCGGCGCTGCGGCGCCGCTGGCACGCGCCATCAGGACGAGCCGATGCACCTGAACCACGTCAACCTCGGCGTCACCGAGGTCCCGGCCACGGTCGCGATGTTCGAGACCTATTTCGGGCTGCGCCGCACCGCGATGCCGGTCAACGACAAAATGGCCTTCCTCGCCGACGACGGCGGCGGCATCCTCAGCCTGTTCCGCGTGAAGGATGTGACCTACCCCAAGATCTTCCACATCGGCTTCATCCAGGAGCGGGTGGAGCAGGTCCACGCCATCCACGCACGGCTGACCGAAGGCGGCTTCGCCCCGGAGACCCCGCGCGAGGAGCACGGGCGGGTGACGTTCTATTTCCAGGCGCCGGGCGGGTTCACGGTAGAGGTCAACGCCTTCGTGTAGGCGTCCCGCACGACGAAACCTCGGCGCCGCAACGCAGGGCATCGCAAGACCATGATCGCGAGCATGACCGGGTTCGCCCGGGCCGCCGGCACCACCGGGCCGGTGCAGTGGGCCTGGGAGGTCCGCAGCGTCAACGGCCGCGGGTTCGACGTGCGGCTCCGGGTGCCGAACGGATACGATGCCGTCGGCGAGGTCGCGCGCACCGCCCTGCAGAAGACGCTGGCCCGCGGCCAGTGCCAGCTCTCGCTCAACCTGACGAAGCCGGAGAGCAAGGCGCGGGTGCGGATCGACGAGGCGTTGCTGGCGCGGCTCGCCGAGGCCGTCGCCCGCGTGCCGGTGCCGGAGGGGATCGCGCCCGCGACGATGGACGGGCTGCTGTCGATCCGCGGCGTCGTCGAGGCCGAGGACGAGGCCGCCACCGAGCCGGACGCGCTGGCGCGCGACCTCGCGGAGGGCGTCGTGCGGCTGGTGGCCGACCTCGTCGAGGCGCGCCGCGCCGAGGGCCGGGCGCTTGCGGAGATCGTCGCGGCGCAGGTCGCGCGGATGGGCGTGCTGACGCAGGCCGCGGAGGATTGCCCGGCGCGCAGGCCCGAGGCG
>NZ_VRUV01000855.1:0-1243 GCF_008039455.1 Methylobacterium sp. WL116 | reverse complement strand
CCGACGCGCCGCGCGCTGCTGCGGCTCTCGCGCCATCGCGGCGCGACGGCGGCCTTCGCCGTGCTTGTCCTGCTGACGCTCGCCTGCCTCGTCGGCCCTTTCCTCACCGGCCATGCGCCGGAGCGGACCTACCCCGACCTGCGCCAGCTTCCCCCCGGCTTCGCGGCGCAGCCCGACGCGGATCATCTGAGGCCGGCGCTCGATCGCCTCGCCTTCCGCATCCGCGCCGCGGTCGCGCAGGCCGAGATGGCGGACGGCGTGCTCCGCCTCGTGCTGGCCTCGGAGGTGCCCATCGACGCGCGCGGCCTCGTCTACCTGCCGCGCTCCGACCTGTTCGGCGAGCCGCGCATCGTCGCCCGCGACGACGAGGGGCGGCGCCTCACCGTCGCGGTGCCGGTCCGCAAGCTGCACTTCCTCCTCGGCACCGACGTGCACGGGCGCGACCTGCTCAGCCGCAGCCTCGTGGCCGGCCGCGTCTCGCTGCTGATCGGGCTCACCGCGACGCTGGTCGCCCTCGGCGTCGGCATCGTCTACGGCGCCGTGGCGGGCTTCGCCGGCGGGGCCGTCGACGCCGCGATGATGCGCGTCGTCGACATCCTCTATGCCCTGCCGTTCGTGTTCTTCGTGATCGTGCTGGTGGTGTTCTTCCGCGCGAGCCTGGTGCTGATCCTGATCGCGATCGGCGCCGTGGAATGGCTCGACATGGCCCGCATCGTCCGCGCCCAGACGCTGGCGCTGCGCCGCCGCGACTTCGTCCGCGCGGCCGAGGCGCTGGGGCTCTCGGCCGCGACCATCATGCGCCGGCACATCGTGCCCAACACCCTCGGGCCGGTGACGGTGGCCGCCACGCTGCTGGTGCCGCGGGTGATCCTGCTCGAAAGCTTCCTGTCGTTCCTCGGCCTCGGGGTGCAGGAGCCGGCGACGAGCTGGGGCGTGCTGATCGCGGAGGGCGCGCGCAGCCTCGAATCCGCCCCCCACATGCTCGCCGGGCCGGCGGCGTTCTTGGTCGCGACGCTGGTCGCGCTCAACCGGCTCGGCGACGGGCTGGCCGACGCGCTCGATCCGCGCGCCGACGCCTGACGCCCGCGCCCGGCGATGTCACCGCATCTCGGTATAGGCCGGGTAGACCTGCCGGACGCGGTGGCGCTCCTCGGGGATCGGCATCGCCGGGCGCACCCGCGCCTGCGCGGCCGCGGGCAGGACGATGTTGGTCTGGGCCGGGCGCAGGCGCCAGCGGTCGGCG
>NZ_VRUV01000854.1:0-1246 GCF_008039455.1 Methylobacterium sp. WL116 | reverse complement strand
TGACCTGACCGGTATTTTGGACCGAGCCAATCGAGAGGCTACTGCATGGTGGCGGCCATGGGTAGCCGGAAGGCCAGATTCGGGTAGCTGACGGGCGCGGGCGGCCGATAGCCCAGCGACGAATGCGGTCGGAGGCGGTTGTAGGTGGTTTGCCAGAGACCGATCACGATCTGCGCTTCCTTCAGCGAGTAGAAGATCTCCTGGTTTAGACACTCGTCACGAAGCTTGCCGTTGAAGCTCTCGCAATAGCCATTCTCCCACGGGGATCCTGGCGCGATGTACTGGATCTGCGAGCCAGCTTTGGCGACCCACTTGCGCAACGCCTTTGCGATCATCTCGGGACCATTGTCGCAGCGGATGTTCTCCGGGATGCCGTGCAGGCACATCGCGTCGGCCAGCGCCTCGATCACGCCGAGGCTGTTGATGCGCCGCGCCACCTTCAGCGCGAGGCAGGCACGGCTGTGCTCGTCGATCAGCGTCAGGATGCGCAGGCTGCGGCCATCGTGCGTCTGGGCTTGCACGAAGTCGAAGCTCCAGACGTGATTGCGGTGAAGTGGTCGTAGCCGCACGCAGGAGCCGTCGTTCAGCCACAGGCGGCTGCGGGGTCTATGTCGGCTGGGGACCTTCAGCCCCTCGCGACGCCAGATGCGCTGAACCCGGTCTTTGCCTACCTGCCAGCCGGCTGCCTGTAGCAGCGCGGTGACGCGGCGATAGCCGTAGCGTCCGTACTCGGACGCCAGGGCGATGATGGCCTGGGTCAGCTCATCCTCATCGGTCAGTACGGTGGGTACGTAGCGCTGTGTGCCCCGGTGCTGGCCGACGATCCGACAGGCGTGACGTTCCGAGAGGCCGTACTTCTCACGGATGCCGTCGACTGCCTGCCGGCGCCGCTCGGGGGCTACAAGTTTCCCGAGGCGACGTCCGCCAGCACCTGCTTCTCTAGAGAAAGGTCGGCGACGAGCCGGCGCAGCCGAGCGTTCTCGCGCTCCAGATCCTTCATCTTCCTGGCTTGATCGACCTGAAGGCCGCCGTACTCCTTGCGCCAGCGGTAGTAACTCTGCTCGGAGATCTCCGCCTCCCTGCATGCAAGGGCCAAACTCTTGCCCTGGGCCGTCTGCACCTCAATCTGACGCAGCTTGAGCACGACCTGCTCCGCGTTCGTCTTCTGGCCTCGCCGCATGTCCAACTCCTTTGGTCCTGGCTGATCCTCTCAATCAGCCCGGTCCAAAGCCAGCCGGTCAGGTCA
>NZ_VRUV01000853.1:0-1255 GCF_008039455.1 Methylobacterium sp. WL116 | reverse complement strand
GCCCGAGCGCGGCGACGAACCGCTCGACCAGCGTCGCGTCGGAGCGCGCGTCGCGCAGCGGCACGGCGATCACGGCGCCGTCCGTCGCCCGCGCCCAGGGCGCGATCAGCGCGCGATAATCGAGCCGCCCGGAGCGGCGGTTCGCACGAGCGTATTCGCGGAAGCTGCGCGGCTCCTTCACCAGCTGCGCGCGGTGGGCGTAGGCGGAGTTCAGGAACTCGAACGGCGGCTTGACCGCCATCACGACCTCCATCGCGAAGCCCCGGCGGGCGAACGCCTCGGACAGCGTCCGGGGCACGCCGAAGCTCGGCCGCTGCACCGAGAAGTCCTCGTAGGACAGGATCACCGTGTCGGCGTCCGTCTCGGACAGGACGCGATCGAGGCGCGCGAGCATCGCGCGGCGCTCCCCCTTCGGCCGCCGACCGTCGAGCGCCTCGCCCAATCCCTGGTGGTTGACGTCGGACCCGGGCTGGGCGCCTTCGGGTGCGAGGTCCGGGTAGAGCAGGCCGGCTTCCGCCAGCCGCGGCCGCAGGTTGGCCAGCACCTGCTGCAGCGATGTGGACCCCGTCCTGGGCATTCCGATATGGATGATCGCGCGACGCACCGTCGATCGCCTCCCTGTCCTGATCCCTGGCCGTCGCGGACCGTCCGCGCGGCCGTCCGTCCCCCCCAAGATCCCCCTCGGTTCCGATGATCGACCTGACGCTCGAGGCCGCCCGCACCATCGTCGCCACCGCCCTGGAGACGGCGCGAACGCGCGGCCTGAAGCCGCTTGCGGTGGTTGTATATGACGATCGCGGTTCTCTAAAATGTGTCCAGGCGGAGGACGGCACCTCGCTCCGCCGCGCCGAGATCGCGATGGGCAAGGCCAACGGCGCGCTCGCGCTCGGCCTCGGCTCGCGGGCGATCCACGCCCGCGCCGAGGCGCAGCCCTACTTCGTCGCCGCGGTGAGCCACGTGGTCGGGCCGGCGGCCCTGGTGCCGGTCCCGGGCGGCGTGCTGGTCCGTGCGGCCGACGGGCGCCTTCTCGGCGCCGTCGGCATCTCCGGCGACACCTCGGACAACGACGAGATCTGCGCGGTCGCCGGCATCGAGGCCGCCGGGCTCGTGCCCGAGACCGGCGCCTGAGCCGATGCGCCTGCCGCGCCGGGGACGATGGCGCCGCGATTGTCGTAGGTGAGAAGGCCGTCGTAGAGGTCGCGCAGGATGTGCGCCTCGGCCACCGTCGAGGAGCGATGCGGATCGAGGGTCTCGG
>NZ_VRUV01000852.1:0-1255 GCF_008039455.1 Methylobacterium sp. WL116 | reverse complement strand
CTCCCCGCCACCTGAGGCCGCGCCGCGGCGGGCGACGCCGCTTCCCTCCTCCGTCCCGAGGGGGCGCGACGCTCACGCCACGCGGATGTGGGTCGCCACCCGCGGCGGCTCCTCGGCGCCCGTCTCCGCTTCGAGGATGCGCATGTCGAGCCGGCCCTCGTCGTCGCGGAATACGTCGTAGACGACCCGGTCGACCACGGCGTTGCCGTCGCCGAAGATCAGCACGCGCGGCTTGTGGGCGATCACGTCGTCGACGCCGCCGTAGCTCGCCGAGGCAATGATGACCTCGTCGCCGACCTGGCAGGTGCGGGCGGCGGCGCCGTTCAGGACGCAGCAGCGCGAGCCGGCGGGGCCGTACAGCACGTAGGTGCTGATCCGCGCCCCCGACATCTTGTTCCAGATCTCGACGAATTCGAGCGGATCGAGCCCCGCCTCGCGGCAGAGGTCGGCATCGAGCGTGATCGAGCCGTGATAGTTCAGGTCGGCGCCCGTCACGCGGATGCCGTGCAGCTTGGCCCGAACGAAGCTCTGCATCATGCTCCCCCGAGCCGGGCGACGTCGGCCCGGCGATGCGCGGCCGCACCTCCGAGTCGGGGCGGTCGCGTCGCGCTTCCTACGGCGGCGCATGCCTGCGTGGCAATCGGCCGGTCGGGACGCTCCCCTGCCCCCCGCGCTACCCCTTGTGCCGCAGCCGGCTCGCGAAGAAGCCGTCGAGGCCGCCGCGCCGGCTGTCCGAGCCTTCGAGGTCGGCCGGGAGCGTGCGCAGGTCGCCGTCGGCGTTGATCACGCCGTCGACGCCGCCGACCTCGTCCGCCCGCACCGGCACCCGCTCGAACGCGGCGTTGCGCTTCAGGAAGGCGGCGACCTGGCGCTCGCCCTCCTCCTGCTCCAGCGAGCAGGTGCAGTAGACGAGGCGCCCGCCCGGCCGCACCAGGGTCGCGGCCTTGTCGAGCAGGCGCGCCTGGAGGAGGTGCAGGCGGATCAGGTCGGATTCGGTCTTGGTCCAGGCGACGTCCGGATGGCGGCGGATCGTGCCGGTGGCCGAGCACGGCGCGTCGAGCAGCACCGCGTCGAACGGCTTTGGGGGCTCGAAGGCGAGCGCGTCGCCGACGACCACCTCGGCGGTCAGCCCGAGCCGGGCGAGGTTTTCGGACAAGCGCTCCAGGCGCGGGGCCGAACGGTCCAGCGCGGTCACCACGGCGCCCCGGCTCGCGAGCTGCGCGGTCTTGCCGCCCGGCGCGGCGCAGAGGTCGGC
>NZ_VRUV01000851.1:0-1256 GCF_008039455.1 Methylobacterium sp. WL116 | reverse complement strand
CACCAGCACGGCGAAGGCCGGCGAGGCCTGGCGGCGGCTCGGATAGTACAGGTGGTAGCCGGCGAAGGGCGCGCACCAGTCGGCGAGCACCCGCACGAGCCGGCCCGCGGCGATGTCCGCCCGGACGAGGTCGTCGGGCATGCAGGCGACGCCGAGCCCGGCCAGGGCCGCCGTCCTGGCCAGGAACACGCTGCTGAACGCGAGGGGGCCGTCCACCCGGACCCTCAGCTCGCGCCCGCCCTTCTCGAACTCCCAGGCGTAGCGGCCGCCGTAGCTGGCAAGATGCAGGTTGATGCAGGCGTGGGCGGTCAGGTCCTGGGGGGTACGCGGTCGAGGGCGCGCCGCGAAATAGGCGGGCGTCGCGACCACGGCCATGCGCAGGGCGGGCCCGATCCGGACCGCGACCATGTCCTTCTCGACATGATCCCCGATGCGGATTCCCGCGTCGAAGCGCTCGGAGACGATGTCGGTCAGGGCGTTCTCGGTGATCACGTCGACGGTGATATCCGGGTAGGCCGGCAGGAGCCGTTCCAGAGCCGGCCACAGGATGGAGGCGGCCGCGTGCTCGCCGGACGTGATCCGGATGGTCCCGGCCGGCTTGTCGCGCAGCGCGGTGAGTGCGGACAGGTCGGCCGCGATGCCGTCCAGTTGCGGCCCCACGATCCGCAGCAGGCGTTCGCCGGCCTCGGTCGGCACGACGGCGCGGGTGGTTCGCGCCAGGAGGCGGACGCCGAGGCGCTCCTCCAGCGCCCGGACGGCGCGGCTCAGCACCGGCTGCGTCACGCCGGACCGGGCGGCGGCCCGGGTGAAGCTGCCCTCCCGCGCCACCGCCGCGAAGGCGACGAGGTCGTTCAGGTTCTCCCGCAGCATTCATAACCCCAGGGCATGGCCTCAAGTGGAACCTAGTGCCTAATCGCGGCGCTCGGCAGCCCCTAGATCTCCTGCATGGCCCGGGACGGCGGCCCGACCGAGCCGTCGCCGTCACAGTCGGGCGACCCCCACCGACGGTGCGGAGACATCATGCAGCCCATGCGCGAGCCTGGATTGAACCGGAGAGACCTGATGGCAGGAACCACCGCCTGCGCGGCCATGGCGTCGATGCCGCCGGCCGCGAGAGCCGATCCCGGGCCCGGCGACCGCCCTGTCCTGGCGCGGGTGTGGTTCACGATCAACGGCCAGCGGCGCGAGCTCGAGCTCGACACCCGCACGAGCCTGCTCGATGCGGCGCGCGAGCATCTGCACCTGACCGGCTCGAA
>NZ_VRUV01000850.1:0-1263 GCF_008039455.1 Methylobacterium sp. WL116 | reverse complement strand
ACCCCTGGCGCGGCCGCATCACCTGCGATCCCGCCCCCGGCCAGCCCGGCAGCCCGGACGGGACGGCGGCGGCCGAGGCGCAGGTGCTGGCCTACTTCGCCGGCGCGCAGGGCTATCGCCGGCAGGTGCTGCACTATGCCGACCTCGCGGCCGGCTGGGCGGCCGCCGGCACGCTGCTCTCCGGCTTCGTCCTCGCCAGCGAGCTCGTCGGCCTCACCCGCGTGCGCGGCGCGGGCGAGACCTGCCCGGCGGCAACGGCGCTGATCGACCTCGCCCGAACGGTGCGCCGGAGGCTCGGGCCGTCGGTGAAGCTCGTCTACGCCGCCGACTGGACCGAGTACGGCGCCCAGGTCCGCGACGGCGGCGCCAGCGTGCGCTTCCCCCTCGACGCGCTGTTTTCCGACCCGAGCATCGACGCGGTCGGGATCGACTATTATCCGCCGATCTCGGACTTTCGCGACACGCCCGCGCAGGCCGACCTCGCCGAGACCGACACGATCTACGACCGCGGCTTCCTCAAGGCCCGGCTCGGCGGCGGCGAGGCGTTCGACTGGTACTACGCCGACGACGAGGCCCGCGCCGCGCAGCGCCGCAGTCCGATCACCGACGGCGCCTACGGGAAGCCGTGGACGTTCCGGCCCAAGGACCTCGTCGGCTGGTGGTCGAGCGCGCACGTCGAGCGGGCGGGCGGGGTCGAGACCCGCGCCACGGCCTGGGTGCCGCGCGGGAAGCCGATCTGGCTCACCGAGATCGGCGTGCCGGCGGTCGACAAGGGCACCAACGGACCCAACGTCTTCCCCGACCCGAAATCCTCCGAGAGCGCCTTTCCGCCCGCCTCGCGCGGCCTGCGCGACGAGCTGATCCAGCTGCGCGGCCTGGAGGCGATCCTGTCGCGGTTCGATCCCGTCGCGGCGGGCTTCGCGGCCGCCGACAACCCGCTCTCGCCCGTCTACGGCGGGCCGATGGTCGACCCGGGCGCGGTCTTCGTCTGGGCCTGGGACGCGCGGCCCTACCCGGCCTTTCCCGACCAGGGCTCGGTCTGGGCCGATGCCGGCAACTGGCGGGTCGGCCACTGGATCACCGGCCGGATCGAGGGCTGCGACCTCGACCGGCTGATCGAGCGGATCCTGTCCGACCTCGGCGTCGCCGTGCCGATCGCGATCGAGGCCGCCGCCTACCTCGACGGCGCGGTGATCGACCGGCCGCTCTCGGCCCGCGCCGCCCTGGAGCCGCTGGCGCAGCTCTACGGCCTCGACGTGTCGG
>NZ_VRUV01000084.1:0-12940 GCF_008039455.1 Methylobacterium sp. WL116 | reverse complement strand
GAGCCGCCGCGGTCGAGCTCGGCCCGCAACGCGGCGAGGCGCGCCTCGTAGGCCGTCTGCATCGCGCCCTGCCGCGCGACGAACCCGGCGAGGATGTCGTCGTGGAACACCACCAGCCCGCTCGCGCCGGCGGCCCACAGGCCGGTGACGAGAAGGGCAGCGGCGAGAAGCCGGCTCCTGCGGTGCGGAAGGCTGGCGGAAGGGGTCATCGATTCGGGCCCGATGCCGAGGGCGCCATCGAAGGCCGACAGGGTTAAGAAACCGAGAACCCTCATGCCTCCCGCGGGACGCGGGATCGGCTCAGGGGAGGGCGCGGGCGGCCTCGAGCACCTCCTCGGCATGGCCCGGCACCTTCACCTTCGGCCAGATCCGCGCGATGCGACCGTCTCGGTCGAGCAGCATCGTGGTGCGCTCGACGCCCATGTACTTGCGCCCGTACATGCTCTTCTCGACCCAGACGCCGTAGGCCTCGAGCATCGCCTTGCCCTCGTCGGAGGCGAGCGGGAAGGCGAGGTCGTGCTTGGACGCGAACTTGTCGTGGCTCTTCACCGGGTCGGGCGAGACCCCGATCACGACGGCGTCGGCCGCGTCGAAGTCGGCCAGCCTCGCGTTGAAGGCCTGCGCCTCCAACGTGCATCCGCTGGTGTCGTCTTTCGGGTAGAAGTAGAGCACGATCTTGTGACCGACGTGCTCGCCGAGCTGGAGCGTCTTGCCGCCGGAGCCGGGAAGGGTGAAGTCGGGAGCGCGTTCGCCTTGGGCGAGGGGCATCGTGCCATCCTTTCGGCCGATTGATGGTGTGCTTGGGCGCGGTGCCGGACCATCCGATGCCCGCGCTTCGGGCGCGAGAGCCGGACACGCTCCGGAAACGCGTCGTCACGAGGTTGCGTCCTAGAATGAGCGCACGTTGCGAAACAGCGGACGCGCCGATGCAAGGTCTTCATGCCTGAGGAAGAGGCCCGGCCTGAGGATACGCCCGGCGGCGGGCAGACGCGCAAGGCCGTTCGTTGCTGGACGCGGCGCTGCCTGTGGACGGCCGCCGCCCTCGTCGTCGTGCTCGGCCTCGGCCTCGGGGGCGGGGTCATGCGCCTCGCATACGGGCCCCTGCAGATCGACGGCCTGTCGGCGCGGGTCTCGTCGGCGCTCGCCGACCGGATCGGGCCGGGCTGGCGCATCAGCCTGCGCGACAGCACCCTCGAGCTCGACTCCGAGAACGCCCTGGCGCTGCGCGTCAGCGGGCTCGATATCTGCAACCCGCAGGGCGCCCTCGTGGTCCGCGCGCCGCTCGCCCTCGTCAGCATCGATCCCTGGAGCCTGCTGAAGCTCGCGCCGACGCCGCGCTCGATCGAGTTCCGCGACGTGCAGATGACGGCGCTCGTCCACCGCGACGGCTCGATCGCCTTCGCGGCCGCCGAGCCGGCGCATCCGGGCGACGCCTCGCCGCACACGCCGCCGAGCGTGGACGCGGCGCGCGGCATGGTCTCGCCGCTCTCGGCCGCAACGGCCTCGATCTTCGGCGTCGTGCTCGACTCCGCCGGCGTCGTCGGCGCGCTCGACCGCGCCCGCATCACCAATGCCCGCCTCACGCTGATCGACGACGACGCCCGCGAGCGCGCGGTGTTCGAGCACGTAAACGGCCTGTTCGGCCGGGACCCGAACCAGGACGCGCGCCTGTTCGAGCTGCGCATCGACGGGCCGCACGGGCAATGGCGCTTCGGCGGCACCCTACGCGAGGCCGGCGGCCCGCGCCGCACCGGGATCATCACCCTCGACGACCTGCCGGCCACCGACCTGCTGCTGCTCTCCGGCCAGTCGAAGCTGCCGATCACCACCGACCTGAAGCTCTCGGCGCGGGCCGACGTCGCCCTCGACGGCGGCCGCATCGAGGCGATGAAGGCGACGCTGCGCACCAGCGACGGCACCTTCCTCGTCGAGGAGAAGGACTTCAACCCGGTCACCGTCGAGAGCCTGAAGGCCACGGTGAGCTGGGACGAGACCGCCCGGGTGATGACGCTCGACGGGCTCGACTACCTCGGCGCCGGCAACGCGGTGAACCTCACCGGCACCTGGGCCGTGGCCAAGCCGGGCGAGGACTTCGCCTGGACCGCGACCCTGTCGAGCCGGAACGCGACGCTCCGGGGCGCCGCCCCCAAGGACAAGCCGATCACCATCGCGGCGATGGACGGGCACCTCACCGGCCGCGCCGGCGGCGTCGCGATCGACAGCTTCGCGATGAGCGGCGACGGCATCCACGGCAACATGTCCGGCACCCTCGGCACCACCTCCGACGACGACGGCCTCACGCTCCACGTCACCGCCAGCGACAGCGAGGCCCGCACGGCGCTGCGGCTCTGGCCGGAGAACATCGCGCCGGGCGCGCGCAACTACCTCGTCGACGAGCTGCGCGCCGCCCGCATCGAGGCGGTCGACATCACCGTCGACATGTCGGGCGCCGAGCTCGCCGCGGCGACGCGGGGCGACCCGATGCCGGACAACGCGGTGCATATCGACTTCCGTGTCTCGGACGCGACGCTCGAGGTCTCGCCCGACGCGCCGCCGCTGACCCGAGGCAACGTCGCCGGCACGATCACCGGACGCTCGACCCGGATCAGGAACGTCACCGCCGACATCCGCATGGCCGACGGGCGCGCGCTGAACATCACCGAGGGCGCCTTCGTCATCCCGGAGATTTCGCCCGACAAGGTCGTGGCGGATATCGGCCTTCGCCTGTCGGGCGGCGCCGACGCGCTGGCGGCCCTGCTGCAGACCAAGATGTTCAAGGCGCTGTCGGGCGTCGATCTCGACCCGTCGACGGTGAAGGGTCAGGCCGACCTGCGCATCGGCTTCCCGCTCGACCTCAAGCACATCCCCGACCTGCCCGACCTGCCGGTCGGCGTCTCGGGCACGCTGAACGACCTCGCTGTCGACAAGGTCGTCGGCAAGGACAAGCTCGAAGCCGGCCGCTTCGCCGTGACCTACGACCCGCGCGGCTTCACCCTGAAGGGCGACGCCAAGCTGTCGGGCGCGCCGGTCTCGATCGACATGCATCAGGCCAAGACCGGCGGCACCGGCGAGGTGCTGGTGAACCTGACCGTCGACGACGCCCTGCGGGCGCGCAAGGGCCTGCCGACGGCCCCCCAGTTGAGCGGCCCGATCGCGGTCAAGGCCACCATCCCGCTGGTCAAGGCCGGCGCCACGAAACCCCCGATCCGGGTCGAGGCCGACCTCGCCCGCGCCGGGATCGACGGCCTGCTGCCGGGCCTGAGCAAGGCCGCGGGCAAGGCCGGGCGCCTGACCTTCTCCCTGGTCGATACCGGCCCGGGGATGGACCTGCGCGACATCGCCCTCGATGCCGGCTCGACCACGGCCCGCGGCAGCGCCTCGATCACCGGCGAGGGCGGCCTCGAGCGGGCGGACCTGACCAACCTCAAGCTCTCGCCCGGCGACGACATGCGCGTCACGCTGGATCGCAACGGAACCGGCTACCGCGTCGCGGTGAAGGGGGCGGTGGCCGACGCGCGCCCGTTCCTGAAGATGCTGACCGCGCCCGAAGGCAAGTCGCAGCGGGACGCCAACCCGAAGGACATCGACGCCGACATCCAGCTCGGCATCCTCACCGGCTTCAACGAGGAGGCGCTGACCAACGCCAGCGTGAAGCTTTCCATGCGCGGCAAGGACGTGCGCGCGGCGGCGATGAGCGGCAAGTTCCGCTCCGCCCCCTTCGTCGCGAGCGTGACCAAGGGCGAGCGCGGCACGCCGACGCTGGCGATCGAATCCGGCGATGCCGGCGCGACGCTGCGCTTCGTCGACGTCTACCGGCGGATGTACGGCGGCCGGCTCAATCTCGGCATCGTGCTGAGCGACGGGCCGCAGGCCGGCGTGGTGCAGATCCGCGAGTTCGCGCTGCGCAACGAGCCGGCCCTCTCCAGCATCATGGCCCAGGGACCGGAGACGGTGGAGACCGTCGATGCCCGCGGGCGCAAGCGCACGGTCGCGGGGCAGGGCAGCGCGGTCTCGTTCGACCGGATGCGGGCGAACTTCGTCCGCTTGGGCTCGCGCGTCGACTTTTCCGATGCGGCGATCTCGAATGCGGCGATGGGCTTCACGCTGTCGGGTTTCCTCGACACCGCCCGCGAGCGCACCGACATCAACGGCACCTTCGTGCCGCTCTACGGCCTGAACAACATCGTCTCGCAGGTGCCGCTGATCGGACCGCTCCTCGGCGGCGGCCACAACGAGGGCCTGTTCGCGGTCAACTTCCGGGTCGCGGGCAAGCTCAACGCGCCGGACGTCAGCGTGAACCCGCTCTCGGCGGTCGCGCCGGGCTTCCTGCGAAAACTCTTCAGCGCGGGCGGCGGCTCGAACTTCGCCGACGGCGTGCCCCCGGCGGTGCAGGGCGACCGCTGAGGCGGCCGATCCGCCGGCGGGCGGCCTACTCCGCGGGCGCCGACGGGCCGGCACCGGGCGACCCGTCGCAGGCTCCGGACGCGTAGGCGTTGATGATCGCGCCGAGCAGGCCCGGAAAGCGCGCCTCGACCTCGGCGTAGCGCGACTCGTTGCGCATCTCCACGCCGTGGCGCGCACTGCGGATCAAGCCGGCTTCGCGCAACACCTTGAAGTGCGTCGACAGCGACGATTTCGGGATCACCCGATCTCCGAGGGCGGAGACGGCCGAGCACGCCTCGACGCAGCCCGCGCGCATGATCCGTGCGAAGATCGCCGCGCGGTTCGGATCGGACAGGGCGTGGAGGATCGCGTCCGGGCGCACGTCCTCCATCGCGGGATGGAACAGGGATCTCATGATTTCGGCATATGGGGGCTTGATCCGCGCGACATTAGTTCCGAAATCCCGAACTATGGGAATACGGCGGCCATCCCGGTGCCGGCCCATGCCGAGGGTTAGCATACATGTCCAAGCTCGCAGGCAAAGTCGCCGTCGTGACTGGCGCATCGAAGGGCATCGGTGCCGGCATCGCCAAGGCGCTGGCACAGGACGGCGCGGCGGTCGTCGTGAACTACGCATCGAGCAAAACCGGCGCGGAGGCGGTCGTCGCCGCGATCACCGCGGCCGGCGGCCGGGCGATCGCGGTCCAGGGCGACGTCTCCCAGGCCGCCCAGGCGCAAGCGGTGATCGAGGCGGCGGTGACGGCATTCGGCCGGCTCGACGTGCTGGTCAACAATTCCGGCGTCTACGACTTCGCGGCGATCGAGGAGATCACCGAGGCGCATTACCGCAAGCTGTTCGACGTCAACGTGCTCGGCGTGCTGCTGGCGACCCAGGCGGCCGCCAGGCACCTCGGCGAGGGCGGCAGCATCGTCAACATCTCGTCGGCGATCACCCACGTGCATACGCCGACGGCGGCGGTCTATGCCGGGACGAAGGGCGCCCTCAACGCGATCTCGGGGGTGCTCGCCAACGAGCTGGCGCCGCGCCGGATCCGGGTCAACACGGTCAGCCCGGGCTACGTGGTGACCGAGGGCACCCATTCGGCCGGCATCGCCGGATCCGAGATGGAAACCGGCTTCGTCGCGCAGACCCCGCTCGGCCGCGCCGGCGCGCCGGACGACATCGCCCGGGTGGTCGCCTTCCTCGCCTCCGACGACGCGCGCTGGCTCACCGGCGAGGTGATCACCGCGAGCGGCGGCATCCGCTGACGAACGGCCCCGCATAAAGACGAAGCCGAGCCCGGTCCGGGCCCCGCTTCGCCGCGAGCGGTCACGCCACGCGCAGCAGCACGTGGCGCTTCTTGCCGAACGAGAGCTTGATCACGCCGGTCTTGGCGAAGTCGGCGGTACGCAGCACGGCGCGCTCGTCGGTGAGGACCACGTCGTCGATGCGCAGGCCCCCGCTCTTGATCTGGCGGCGGGCCTCGCTCGTGGACGGCACCAGCTTGGCGTATTCCGGCCCGAAGGCGCTGAGCACGCCGAGGCCGGCATCGACGAGGTCGCGCGAGACGGTGACGCTCGGCAGGTCCTCGGCCAGCGTCCCCTCGACGAAGGTCTTCCGCGCGGTCTCGGCGGCGGCGTCCGCCGCCTCGCGGCCGTGCATCAGCGCCGTCGCCTCGGTGGCGAGCCGCACCTTGGCCTCGTTGATCCCGGCCCCGCCCTTCGCGGCGAGGTCGGCGATCTCGGGCAGCGGGAGGAAGGTGAACAGCTTGAGGAAGCGCGCGACGTCGGCATCCTCGGTGTTCCGCCAGAACTGCCAGTAATCGTACGGCTTCAGCATCCCGGCATCGAGCCAGACCGCGCCGGCGGCGGTCTTGCCCATCTTGGCGCCCGACGCGGTGGTCAGCAGCGGGCAGGTCAGCCCGAGCAGGCCCGGGACGCCCATGCGGCGGCCGAGATCGATGCCGTTGACGATGTTGCCCCACTGGTCCGACCCGCCCATCTGCATGGTGCAGCCGTGGCGGCGGTTCAGCTCGACGAAGTCGTAGGACTGGAGGATCATGTAGTTGAATTCCAGGAACGAGAGTTCCTGGTCGCGCTCCAGCCGCATCCGCACGCTGTCCATCGACATCATGCGGTTGACCGAGAAATGGCGACCGACGTCGCGCAGCATCTCGATGTAGTTCAGCTTGGTCAGCCATTCGGCGTTGTCGACCATGATCGCGCCGGTCGCCGAGCCGTCGAAGGCGAGGAACCGGGCGAAGGTCTTCTGGATGCCGGCCTTGTTGGCCTCGATCTGCTCCAGGCTGAGGATCTTTCGCGATTCGTCGCGCCCCGAGGGGTCGCCGACGCGGGTGGTGCCGCCGCCCATCAGCGCGATCGGCCGGCCGCCGGTCTTCTGCAGCCAGTGCAGCATCATGATCGACAAGAGGTGGCCGATATGGAGCGAGGCCGCGGTGCAGTCGTAGCCGACGTAAGCCGTGAGCCGCCCCTCGGCCGCGGCCGCGTCCAGCGCGGCGAAGTCCGAGCACTGGTGGACGTAGCCGCGCTCGCTCAGGACTTTCAGGAACTCGGATTTCGGCGCGAAGGGCTCGGCGGCGGTCATGGGAGGCTCGGACTTCTCGGTTCGAAGCGGGCGGCTCCGGCACGGGACCGGACCGGTCCTGCGCGCTGGCGCGTCCGCTCGCAAAAGGGCATGAGGCGGCTGAGTGTCATTCGCAAAACCTCCGTCGCGTCGTCGTCGCCATCTCGGGCGCCCGCAGGGATCGGAGGTTTTGCGAGGGTCACCCATAGCAGGACGACCGGCGAAAGGCACGGGGGCAGGTCATGACCATGATGCGCGCGATCGGCCTGATGAGCGGCACGTCGCTCGACGGCGTGGACGTCGCCCTGATCGAGACCGACGGCGAGGCCGTCCACGTGGTCAAGGGCCACAACAACTACCTCGAGCCCCTGGGGCCGACCGGCTACCGCGGCTATTCCGAGGACGAGAAGGTCCTGCTGCGCGCCGCCACCAAGGACGCCGAGGGCGTCGTCGCCCCCGGCGACCGGCCCGGCCGGCTGCCCGAGGCGGAGGCCTTCGTCACCGAGGCGCATGCCCAGGCGGTCGAGCAGTTCCTCGCCGAGAACGGGCTCTCGCCCGCCGACATCGACGTGATCGGCTTCCACGGCCAGACGGTGATCCACCGCCCGGACCAGCGCATCACGATCCAGATCGGCGAGGGGCAGGCGCTCGCCGACCGGTTGCGCATTCCGGTCGTCTCCGACCTGCGCCGCGCCGACATCGAGGCGGGCGGGCAGGGGGCGCCCCTGGTGCCGGTGTTTCACCAGGCGCTGGCCGCGGCCTCGGGGTTCGAGGGCGCCTACGGCATCCTCAACATCGGCGGCGTCGCCAACGCGACCCTGGTCGACGCGAAGGGCGGCGTGATCGCTTTCGACACGGGGCCCGGCAACTCGCTGATCGACGAGTGGATGCAGGAGCGCGAGGGCAAGAATCTCGACGACGGCGGCCGCACCGCCGCGCGCGGGCGAGCCGACGAGCCGCTGCTGGCGTGGCTGCTGACGCACCCGTTCTTCTTCCGGCGGCCGCCGAAATCGCTCGACCGCAACTGGTTCTCGCACAAGCTCGCGGGCCAGCTTTCGACCGAGGACGGCGCGGCGACGCTCACCGCCTTCACGGCCCGCGCGGTCGCCCGGGCGCTCGACCATGCCCCGGAGATCCCGGCCCGCTGGATCGTCGCGGGCGGCGGGGCCCGCAACGGCGAGCTGGTGCGGCTCTTGAACTATCACCTGCGCGCCGAGATCACGACGGCCGACGCCATCGGCTGGTCCTCGGCCTTCCTCGAGGCGCAGGCCTTCGCGCACCTGGCCGTGCGCTCGCTCAAGGGTCTGCCGATCACGTTTCCGTCGACCACCGGCGTGCGCGAGCCGTTGACCGGCGGCGTCCTGGCGCGACCGCGGGATACCTGAACGCCGAGCGCGGTTCACCCTGGAGCGATTCTCGAAGAGCTTCAAAGCGAGCCCCATGACCGACCGCGCGACCCCGATCCGCTACCACGACAACGTCGAAACCCCGGCCCCCGACGAGAACCACGTCATCGACGAGATCATCGCCTCGATGACCCGCGAGAGCGAGACCACCGCCGCACGCTACAAGCACGCCGTGCGCGCCTCGCACGCCAAGATTAGCGGCATCGTCGTCGGCGAGCTCCAGGTGCTGCCGAACCTGCCCGCGGAGCTGGCCCAGGGCCTGTTCGCGACGGCGGGCACGCATCCGGCGATCGTGCGGTTCGCGCAGGGGCCGGGCGAGCTCCTGAAGGACAGCGTCTCGACCCACCGCGGCATGGCGATCAAGGTGCTCGGCGTCGCCGGCGAGAAGCTCGCCGGTCACGCGGCCGACACCCAGGACTTCGTGCTCGCCACCGGGCCGGTCTTCCCGAACCCGGACGCGAAGGGCTTCCTCGGCAGCATGAAGCAGCTCGAAGCCGGCACCAAGGCGCCGGAGGCGGTGAAGGTCGCGGTCTCGGCGACGGCGCGGGCGGCCGATTCGGTCGTGAAGGCGGTGACCGGCAAGAGCGCGCCGCTGCTCGATTTCTTCGGACACCAGCCGCTGCATCCCCTGGCCGAGCCGTACTACACGCAGGCGGCGCTGCGCTACGGCGACCATATCGCCAAGATCGCCGCGTTCCCGGCCGCGCCCGCGCAGGAGGCCCTGGCGAAGGAGGAGCTTCACCCCGGCGACGACCCGGACACCTTCCGCCACGCGGTCGCGGCCTTCTTCCGCGGCCAGGAGGTGGTGTTCGAGATCCGCGTGCAGCTCTGCCTCGACCTGAACGACATGCCGATCGAGGACGCCTCGAAGGAATGGTCGGAGGAGGCCAGCCCCTACCGCACCGTCGCCCGCCTCGTGCTGCCGGCGCAGGACGCGACGAGCGAGACCCGCCGCGCCTACGCCGACGACGTGCTCTCCTTCCGTCCCGCCCACAGCCTCGCGGCGCACCGTCCGCTGGGCTCGCTGATGCGGGCGCGGCTGAAGACCTACCAGGCGCTCTCGAGCTTCCGCCATGCCCGCAACGGCGTGCCGGAAACCGAGCCGCGCGCCATTGAGGAGGTGCCGGCCTGATCGCCCGCATGGGCGCCGCCAGTCGGCGTCGCGCCGAACGCTCTCCCTTCCCCTTCGGGGGAGGGAGGCGGCCACCCGACGCAGACGCAACGCGGCCCCGATTTGTGCCTCCGCCGCCCGCGCGCTAGAGCACGCGCACGATGTCCCACAACACGTTCGGCCACCTGTTCCGCGTCACCACCTTCGGCGAGAGCCACGGGGTCGCCCTCGGCTGCGTCGTCGACGGGTGCCCGCCCGGGCTGGCGCTGGAGGCCGAGGAGATCCAGGCCGAGCTCGACCGGCGCAAGCCCGGACAGTCGCGCTTCACCACCCAGCGGCGCGAGCCGGACCAGGTGAAGATCCTGTCGGGCGTGTTCGCCGACGACCGCACCGGGGGCCGCCAGCTCACCACCGGCACGCCGATCGCGCTGATGATCGAGAACACCGATCAGCGCTCGAAGGACTATTCCGAGATCCGTGACAGCTACCGCCCGGGCCATGCCGACTACGCCTACGACGCCAAGTACGGCATCCGCGACTATCGCGGGGGCGGGCGCTCGTCGGCGCGCGAGACCGCGGCGCGGGTCGCGGCCGGCGCCATCGCGCGCAAGGTAATTCCCGGCGTCACGATCCGCGCGGCTTTGGTGCAGATGGGTCCGCACGCGATCGACCGGTCGAGCTGGGATTGGGAGGCGGTCGGCGCCAACCCGTTCTTCTGCCCCGACGCGGCGACCGCGAAATTCTACGAGGACTACCTCGACGGCATCCGCAAGGACGGCTCGTCGATCGGCGCGGTGATCGAGGTGGTGGCCGAGGGCGTGGCACCCGGCCTCGGCGCGCCGATCTACGGCAAGCTCGACGCGGAGCTGGCCGCCGCGATGATGTCCATCAACGCGGTCAAGGGCGTCGAGATCGGCGACGGCTTCGCCTCGGCGGCGCTTCGCGGCGAGGACAACGCCGACGAGATGCGCGCGAGCAACGACGGGCGCCCGACGTTCCTGGCCAACCATGCCGGCGGCGTGCTCGGCGGCATCTCGACCGGCCAGCCGATCGTGGTGCGGTTTGTCGTGAAGCCGACCTCGTCGATCCTCACACCCCGGCGCACGGTCACGGGCGACAACCGCGACGTCGACCTGATCACCAAGGGCCGCCACGATCCCTGCGTCGGCATCCGGGCCGTCCCCGTCGCCGAGGCGATGATGGCGTGCGTGCTCGCCGACCACCATCTCCGCCATCGGGGGCAGGTCGGCACCTGACTTCGGCGCCTCACGTCGGCGTCTGACGCCCGACCGTCCCCGGACGCAAAGCCCATTCGAGTACCGAACCGTGCCCCACACCTCCGTCACCTCCGCCATCGAAGCCTTCGCCCGCGGCGAGATCGTCGTCGTCACCGACGACGACGATCGCGAGAACGAGGGCGACCTCGTCGTCGCCGCGATCCATTGCACGCCGGAGAAGATGGCGTTCATCGTCCGCAACACCTGCGGCATCGTCTGCGCGCCGGTGACGGTCGCGGAGGCGCGCCGCCTCAACCTCGCGCCGATGGTCGCCTCGAACGACGCGCCGCTCGGCACCGCCTTCACCGTCACGGTGGACGTGAAGCACGGGCTGACCACCGGCATCTCGGCCGAGCAGCGCTGCAACACCGTGCGGGCGCTCGCCAACGGCAACATGGGCGCCGACGACTTCGTCCGCCCCGGGCACGTCTTCCCGCTGATCGCGCGGGACGGCGGCGTGCTGATGCGCTCAGGCCATACGGAAGCCGCGGTCGACCTGTGCAAGCTCGCCGGCCTGCCGCCCGTCGGCGTGATCTGCGAGCTCGCCAACGACGACGGCACGGTGATGAAGGGGCCGCAGATCGCGGCCTTCGCCGAGACGCACAGCCTCGCCCGCGTTTCGGTGGCCGACCTGATCGCCTACCGCCAGGCGCGCGACAAGCTGGTCGAGCGCGTCGGCCACTTCCCGGTCGAGACCGAGTTCGGCCCGATGACGGGCTACGCCTACACCACGCCGTTCGAGGCGATCCAGCAATTCGCCTTCGTCCACGGCGACATCGGCGACGGCCGCAACGTGCTGGTCCGGCTCCATCGCTCGGACGTCGTCGCCGACGTGATCGAGGGCGGCCGCCAGATCGAGACGGTGATGCGCCGGTTCGCGCGGGAGGGCCGCGGCATCCTCGTGTACCTGCGCGACGGCACCGCCGGGGTTCCGCTGAACCGCGTCGCGGACGAGGGCACCGAGGCGCAGCGCGTGCGCCAGTGGCGCGAGGTGGGCCTGGGCGCGCAGATCCTGCGCGACCTCGGCGTGGTCTCGATCCGCAACGTCTCGACCTCGGCCCGCGCCTATGTCGGCCTGTCGGGCTTCGGGATCGAGATGCTCGGCGACGAGCCGCTGGAGGGATAGTCCGCGACGAACCGGCCGTAGCGCAGCGCCAAGGCCGGCAGGATCGCGAGGTTCAGCACCGTCGAGGTGACGAGCCCGCCCAGGATCACGATCGCCATCGGCCCCTCGATCTCGCGCCCCGGCTCGCCGGCGCCGAGCGCCAGCGGCAGCAGGCCGAGGCCGGTGACGAGGGAGGTCATCAGGATCGGCACCAGCCGGTCGCCGGCGCCCTCCGCGGCGGTGGCGGCGTCCCAGCTGCGCTCCTCGCGGGCGACCATGTGCTCGTAATGGGCGATCAGCATGATCGCGTTGCGCAAGCTGATCCCGAACAGGGTGACGAAGCCGACGATCGAGCCGAGCGAGACCACCGCGCCGGTCGCCGCCACGGCGAGCACGCCGCCGACGAAGGCGAAGGGCAGGTTGACCAGCACCAGGACGAGGTTGCGCACCGACCCGGTGACCACCGCGAGCAGCAGCACGATGCCGAGGCCGGCGAGCGCAGAATAGGTCAGCAGGTCGGCGCGCGCCCGCGCCTGCGTCTCCGCGGCGCCCTCGAAGGCGACGTAGACGCCGGGCGGAAGGGTCACCTCCTTGGCGACCTTGCGCTTGGCCGCCTCGACGAAGGAGGCCACGTCGCGCCCCGTCACGTTGGCGGTCACCGCCTGCACCCGCTGCGCGCCCGCGTGCTGGACCTGGTAGCGCCCGGCCGTCTCGTAGACGTCGGCGACCTGGGCCAGCCGGATGTAGCTGCCGCTCGTGGTCCGCAGCGGCAGGTCGCCGAGGCGGGTGAGGTGCGCGCGGGTCGCCCGGTCGAGGACGACGATCACGTTGAAGACGGCGTTGCCCTCGTAGGCCTGGCCGACCACGTCACCCTGGTAGGCGGTACGGACGATCTCCAGCACCTCGATCGCGTCGAGGCCCCAGTGGCGCAAGTCGTTCCGGCGTAAGGACACGGTGATCTGTGGCAGGCCGGCGAGCTTGCACAGGTCGACCGCGGCTTCCGTATGGCCTGAGCGCATCAGCACGCCGCCGTCCCGCGCGATCAGCGGGAAGACGTGCCCGGGGCGGACGAAG
>NZ_VRUV01000849.1:0-1277 GCF_008039455.1 Methylobacterium sp. WL116 | reverse complement strand
ACCGTCGGGAGGCGCGCCTCGCCCGGCAGCGCCAAGCCCTCGCGGCGCGCGCCACCACCACCGTCCGCCTCGGCGAGAGCGCGCTGCTGATGCGGCTGGCGATCGAGGCGACCGAGATCGGGATCTGGGACTACGACCCGCTCGCCGACCGCCTCGATTGCGATGCCCACGCCCGCCGGCTGCTCGGGCTCGACGCAGCGCAGCCGGCGAACCTGGCGCGGACCTTCCTGCGGGCGATCCACCCGGACGACCGGATGCGCGCCGCCGCCGACCTGCGCACCGCCCTCGACCCGGAGGGCGACGGGCGGTTCGGCGGCGACTACCGGCTGGCGCGGCCCGACGATGCGCCCTGCTGGGTCGCGATCTGCGGCCGTCCGGTGCTCGCCGGCGGCCGGGCCAACCGGATCGTCGGGAGCGTCCGGGACGTCACCGCGCGCAAGGTCGCAGACCTCGCCTCGGAGGCCGTCCGCGAGCGCTACCGCCTGATCGCGCGGGCGACCAGCGACGCGATCCGCGACTGGGACCTCGTCGCCGACACGGTCACGTGGAACGAGGCGCTCCAGACCGCCTACGGCTGGGCTCCGGACGGCGAGGCCGCCACCGGGGCATGGTGGCTGGCGCAGGTCCACCCGGCCGACCGCGACCGGGTCGAGGCGGCGCTCGGTACCGCGATCCGGGGCGGGAGCGACGCCTGGAGCCTCGAATACCGCTTCCTGCGCGCCGACGGACGCCACGCCGACGTGCTCGACCGCGGCTACGTGATCCGCGACGCGGACGGCACGCCGGTGCGCATGGTCGGCGCGATGCTCGACCTGAGCGAGCGCAACCGCGCCGAGGCCGATGTCCGCGCGATCTTCGAGGGCGCCAACGTCGGCATCGTCCAGCTCGATCCGCACAGCCTGGAGGTGCTGAGCGTCAACGCCAAGCTCTGCGCCATCTGGGGTGCGCCGGCCGCCGCCATCGTCGGCCGGTCGGTGGCGCTGTGGACCCCGCAGGAGGATGCGGCCGAGCGCGACACCCTGCACCGGCGCCTCGCCGCCGGCGAGGTCCTGCGCGAGACCCTGGAGAAGCGCTACCGCCGTGCCGACGGCCGCATCATCTGGGCCCGGGTCAACCTCGTGTCGCAGGCGCTGGGCGACCGGCTCCAGACCACCGCGATGATCGAGGACATCACGCTGGAGCGCACCACCGAGGCGCGCCACCGTGCGCTCATCGCGCTGGGCGACGCGCTGCGCGACGCCTCGGGCCGGACCGAGGCGATCGGTGCCGCCGCCGCG
>NZ_VRUV01000848.1:0-1280 GCF_008039455.1 Methylobacterium sp. WL116 | reverse complement strand
CCGCGCCGGAGCCGGCGCGCAGGCCCGACCCCGCGCCGGAGCCCGGGCTGATCTCGTCCGCGGCCGGCGCCAGCGTCAACCAGGCCTTCAACCTGCTCGCCAACACGGTGTCGAGCCAGAACGCGCGCAGCCTGGAAGACCTCGTCCAGGACATGCTGAAGCCGATGCTCAAGGCCTGGCTCGACGACAACCTGCCGGTGATGGTCGAGCGGCTGGTGCGCGTCGAGATCGAGCGGGTCGCCCGCGGCCGCTGAGGTCGCGCGTGTCGCCGCCCGTGTTGACGGGAGGCCCGTGACGGGTTGAAAGCGGGCTCGAAATTCTCGAGACGGACCCGCGATCGCCCGCCCATGATGGACAAGACCTTCGACCCGGCCGGCGCCGAGGCGCGCGCCAGCGCCGCGTGGACGAGCGCCGACTCGTTCCGCGCCGGGCGGCCCGACCGGGCCGGTGCCGAGCCGTACTGCATCGTCATCCCGCCGCCCAACGTGACGGGCTCGCTGCATATCGGCCACGCCCTCAACAACACGCTGCAGGACATCCTCGCCCGCTTCGAGCGGATGCGCGGCCGCGACGTGCTGTGGCAGCCGGGCATGGACCATGCCGGCATCGCCACGCAGATGGTGGTCGAGCGCCGCATGATGGAGGCGCAGGAGCCGGGCCGCCGCGAGATCGGCCGCGCGGCCTTCCTCGACAAGGTGTGGGCCTGGAAGGCGGAATCGGGCGGCGCGATCGTCTCGCAGCTGAAGCGGCTCGGCGCCTCCTGCGACTGGTCGCGCGAGCGCTTCACCATGGGCGAGCGCGGCGCGCCCGACGAGCAGATGGTCCGCGCGGTCACGAAGGTGTTCGTCGACCTGCACGCGCAGGGGCTGATCTACCGCGACAAGCGCCTCGTGAACTGGGACCCGAAGTTCCAGACCGCGATCTCGGACCTCGAGGTCCAGCAGGTCGAGGTGAAGGGCCACCTCTGGCACTTCGACTATCCGGTGGTGGACGCGGCCGGCATCGAGACGGGCGACATCATCACGGTCGCCACGACGCGCCCCGAGACCATGCTCGGCGACACCGCCGTCGCCGTCCACCCCGAGGACGAGCGCTACGCCGCGCTCGTCGGCAAGCACGTGCGCCTGCCGCTGGTCGGGCGCCTGATCCCGATCGTCGCCGACGACTATTCCGATCCCGAGAAGGGCACCGGCGCGGTCAAGATCACGCCCGCGCACGACTTCAACGACTTCGAGGTCGGCCGTCGCCACGGCTGCCGGCCGATCAACATCCTGGACAGC
>NZ_VRUV01000847.1:0-1281 GCF_008039455.1 Methylobacterium sp. WL116 | reverse complement strand
GGCGTCGCGGCGCGCCTCCGGCCGCCCGTTCCCTCACAACCCCAGCGCGCCGCCGTCCGAGCGCGGGTCGTGCGTCGCCTCGATCCGCCCGTTCCTGGCGTGGCGCACCAGCATGCCGGCGTGGCCGAGCGAGTCGATGTAGGCGCCGCCGAGCTCCTCGATCCGGTGGCCCATGCGCTCGAGGGCGCGGATGCAGGCCGGGTCGAAGCGGTCCTCGACCTTCACCGTCAGCGATTCCGCGCCCCAGGTGCGGCCGTAGAGCAGGCGCGGGGCGTCGACCGCGTCGGCGGGGCCGCGGCCGTAATCGGCGTAGCGGGTGAAGATCTGCGCCTGGAACTGCGGCTGGCCGTCGCCGCCCATCGAGCCGTAGGCCATCACCCGGCCGTCGTCGAAGCAGGCGAGCGCCGGGATCAGGGTGTGGAACGGGCGCCGTCCCGGCTCCAGCGGGTTCACGGCGTCGGCGTCGAGCGAGAACGACGTGCCGCGGTTCTGCCAGTGGATGCCGGTCTTCGGCAGCACGCAGCCCGAGCCGTATTCCCAGTAGATCGACTGGATGTAGGACACGGCCAGGCCGTCGGCGTCGATCGCGCCCATCCACACGGTGTCGCCCTCGCCGGGGTTCCGCAGCGGGATCGCGGCGGCGCGCGCCATGTCCACCTGCGCCGCCTCGCGGGCGAGGCTTTCGGGCGTGAGGTAGGTCGCCGGGTCCGAGGTCAGGCGGTCGTGGTCGGTCACCACCCGGTCGCGGATCGCGAAGGCGCGCTTCGTCGCCTCGATCAGCCCGTGGTAATGCGCCGTGGTCTCCGCCTGGCGGATGTCGAGGCGGTCGACGATGCCGAGGATCAGCAGCGCCGCCAGGCCCTGCGTCGGCGGCGGGAAGTTGTAGAGCGTCGCGTCGCGGCGGCGGATCGAGAGCGGCGCGCGCTCGCGCGGCTGGTAGGCCTTCAGGTCGGCCCGCGTCACCGGCGCGCCGAGGCGCTCGAGGTCGGCGGCGATCTCGCGGCCGACGTCGCCGCGGTAGAAGTCGTCGAGCCCGGCATGGGCGAGCTGCTCCAGGGTCGCGGCCAGCGCCGGCAACCTCCGCACGTCGCCCACCGGCCACGGCTTGCCCGCCTTGAGGAACGTCGCGGAAAAGTTCGGGGCGTCGTGGAGGGTGTCGAGCTCCTTCGGCACGTAGCGCCCCTCCGAGGGCGAGACCGGGCAGCCCTCGCGGGCGTGGCGGATCGCGTCGGCGAGCAGCGTCTCCAGCGGCAGCCTGCCGCCGAGCGCCCGCGACAGCTC
>NZ_VRUV01000846.1:0-1295 GCF_008039455.1 Methylobacterium sp. WL116 | reverse complement strand
AGCCCGGCCGGGTCTACGTCGCCCCGGGCGACCGCCACCTGGAGCTGGGGCCGGGCCGGATCCTGCGCATCCTCGACAGCCTGCCGGTCTCCGGCCAGCGACCGGCGGCGACCGTGCTGTTCCGCTCGGTCGCGCGGCAGGCGGGCGCGACGGGGCTCGGCGTTCTGCTCACCGGCATGGGCGAGGACGGGGCGCTCGGCCTGCTCGACATGCATGCCGCCGGCGCACAGACGGTGGCCGAGCACGAGAGCACGGCAGTCGTCTACGGCATGCCGGCGGCGGCCGTGCGCCTGAAGGCCGCCCGCGCCGTCCTGCCCCTCGACCGCGTCTCGGCCCATGTCCTTAAGCTCGCCATGCCCGGGGCCGGCTCGCAGGACCGGCCGGCATGAACGGCACCGCCGGCACGGCGACGGAGGCCGCCCGCATCCTCCTGGTCGAGGATTCGGAGACGCAGGCGCTGGAGCTTCGCTTGCTGCTGGAGAGCCACGGCTTCCAGGTCGAGCGCTGCCCGACCGCGGAAGCCGCGCTCGACCACCTCAATCAGGGCCTGCCCGACCTCGTCGTCGCCGACTACCACCTGCCGGGCATGAACGGCGACGAGCTGACGCGCCAGCTGCGCCTCTCGCTGCGCACCCGCGCCCTCCCCCTGCTGATGCTCACCGGCGCCCGCGACGGCGAGCGCCAGGGCCTCGAGAGCGGCGCCGACGCCTACGTCGCCAAGTCCGGCGACCGCGACCTGCTGATCCTGCGCATCCGCGCGCTCCTGCGCGAGCGCCTGGGCAGCGTGGCGCCCGGCAGCGCAGAGACCCCGTCGGCCGCCGCCTTCCGGCGCGGGCGCGTGCTGGTGATCGACGGCAGCGCCACCTACCGCACCTTCCTCGCCGGCCTGCTCGGCCAGGACGGCCACGCCGTCACCGCCAGCGCCGGGCCGGACGAGGCGCTCGCCGTCCTCGACGCCGAGGGCGAGGCGACGGCCTTCGACTGCGTCACCGTCGACCTGCTCGGCCCGGCCTTCGACGGCCTCGCCCTGTGCCGGGCCATCGACCAGCGCCGCGGCGTCCGGGTGGCCGGCGCCGGGTTCCACCTCGTCGGGGTCGCCGGCAGCAACCCCCCCAAGGATTTCCTCGTCCAGGCCTACGCCGCGGGCGCCGACGACGTGGTCTCGAAGTCCGATGCCGAGGTGCTGGCGCTGCGGGTGCGCGGCCTCGTGCGGCGCCGCTTCCTGGAGGAGGACGACCGCCGCATCGCCGGCGAGTTCGGCGCCCGGCAGCAGGCGGTCGTCCTCCTCCAGGAAG
>NZ_VRUV01000845.1:0-1300 GCF_008039455.1 Methylobacterium sp. WL116 | reverse complement strand
GAGCAGGGTGGCGGCCGCGTCGTGGAGCAGGCGCAGCTGCGCCTCGGCGAAGTGGCCGGCAAGCGCCCGCCAGTCCTCGTCCGTCCCCTCCCCGCGGTCGCGGCCGATCATCCGGGCGAGCCGCGTCTCGCTTTCGGGCACCGACTTGCCCTTGCCGTCGCCGCTCGCCTGCTGGTCGGCGCCCTCGGGAAGGTCGCCGGTGATGCGGTGGACGTCGGCCGCGTGCGCGAAGGTCTCGGACATCAGCCGGGTGCGGCGGCCCCGGAACGGCGCATGGTCGGAAAGCGCCAGCAGCGGCGTGCGCACGACGCCGGTATAGACGAGCTCCCCCGTCTCCAGCCGCTCGGCGTCGCTGTAGCCGGCGGCGGCGGCGCGGCCTCCGACGATCGGGATCAGGTCGGCGGTGGTCGAGCCGACGTCGACGAGCAGCGCGTCGGGCACGTGCCGCCCGAGCAGGGCCGCGGTGGCGTGCCAGTTCGCCGAGGCGATCTCCGCGGCGTTCGGCTCCGCATCCCGCGGCGTGACGAAGCCGGCGCGCCCGGCATAGATTGCGACCTCGCCGGCCAGGTGCGTCGCCGCCCAGCCCGCGAGCTGCGCGACGCCGTCCGTCCGGTCGGCGAAGCAGTCGGTGAGCTCGCCGGTCATCGTCACGGCGTGCGCCGCCTCCCCCCGCGCCCAGTCGGGCAGCCCGGCGAAGGTGGCGTCGAGGGCGGGCAGCCCGCGCCAGAGCGGGCACGGCGCCTGCACCACCGCGCGGACGATGCCGCCCTCGACCAGCGCCGCCTTGACGTGCACCCCGCCGAGATCCCATCCGATCGTCCTGGCAGGGCGGGGAAGCGGATGCGCGGCGGGCAAGGGCGATCTCACTGATGGGCGACGCAGAGGGCGAGGGCGCGACGACGCCGTTCGCGGTGATTCCGGTGATCGACCTGCGCCACGGGCGGGTGGTGCGGGCACGCGCCGGCGAGCGACAGAGCTATGCCCCGATCGAGACCCCGTTGGCAAAGGGCTCGGCGCCGGCCGACATCGCCCGCGGCCTCCTCGCCGCGGTCCCGGCGCTGACGCTCTACGTCGCCGACCTCGACGCGATCGTTGACGGCACACCCCCCGACCTCGGGGCGCTGGCGGCGATCGCGCGGGCCTGCCCCGGCATCGGCCTCTGGGTCGATGCGGGCTTCGCCGAGGCGGCGACGGTCGAGGCCTTCCTCGCCGCCGGGCTCGGCCGCCCCGTGATCGGCAGCGAGAGCCAGGCCGACGAGGGCCTCGTCGTCCGCCTCGGCGACCGGGCCGTGCTCTCGCT
>NZ_VRUV01000844.1:0-1306 GCF_008039455.1 Methylobacterium sp. WL116 | reverse complement strand
GGTCTCCCGGGCAGCGGTATGTGTCGTCGCCCGCCTGGTAGACGAAGTCCTGCTTGCCGAAGCGGCCCTCGGCCTTCGCACCGGATGTCATCGGTTTGGGGAGCGTGACCGCGATCCCCGCCCGGTCGCAGGCCAGGATCTCCTCGCCGGAGAAGTAGCCGCGATCCGCCAGGACCTGGATGTTCTCCTGGTCGATGGCGCTCTGCGCCTGGCCTGCCATGTTGGCGAGTTGGGTGCGGTCGTGGCCGACATTGGTCACTTCATGGGCGACGACGAGGTGATGCTTCGTGTCCACCGCGGCCTGAACGTTGTAGCCGACGAGCCCGGTGCCCTTGCCGTTCGTCGCCATGGCCCGCGCATCGGGGTCGGTCAGCGAGATCTGTCGGTCCGGCGCGGCCGCGACGAGCGTCTCCATCGCCTGCAGCGCGCGCAGCCGATCCCGGAGTGCGGAGAGCCGCTCCTTCAGGCGTGGGGTTCGGAGCTCCGTCACCTCGGCCTCCTGACGGTCGGCGGTATCGAGGGCCGCGAGGTAGCGCACGATGCTCGTCTCGACCTGCTCGATGCGCCTGCGGACCGCGGCCGGGGTGAAGTTCCGGTCGCGCGTGTTCACGGCCTTGAACCGGCTGCCGTCGACGGCCAAGACGCCTCCGGCCAGGAGACCGACTTGCCGGCAGAGCATCACGAAGTGCCGACAGGTCGCGCCAAGCGCGTCCCCGTTCTCGCGTCGGAAGTCGGCGATCGTCTTGAAGTCGGGTGCGAGGCGTCCGATCAGCCACATCAGCTCGACATTGCGGCCGGCCTCCCGTTCCAGGCGTCGACTCGACGGGATCTGGTTGAGGTATCCGTACAAGTAGAGCTTCAATAACGTCGCGGGGTGATAGCCGGGGCGACCGGTCGCGGCGGGCGTCACGCCGGCAAAGCCGAGGGCTGCCAGATCCAATTCATCGACAAACGCATCGACGACGCGGGCCGGGTTATCGTGCGTGACGTAATCGTCCAGGCAATCAGGAAGCAGTACGACCTGGTGGCGATCTGCAGCTTGAACAAAGCGTGTCATACCAAGCCTCCGTCAGAGGCCAAGTCTAACACAAAACGTATCATATCAAATTTATATCGTTCGAAATCGCTAGTTGTCTGTCGAGAATTTGAGGTCTAGGGATCAAGCAAGCGACGCTGCAGATTTCTTTGAGCTTCCTTGCGATCTTGCAACGACCAAGGATGCAGGCGGTCGAAAAGCCTGCCCGCTGCTCTCCCGAGGGGCCGGACAGCCACAGCGTGACGTCCTCTTTTCACACAGCCTCGGTGG
>NZ_VRUV01000843.1:0-1307 GCF_008039455.1 Methylobacterium sp. WL116 | reverse complement strand
GCCCCGCACCTCGGCGAGCTCGCGGGCGACGTCGCGGGCCGCCGCCTCGATCCGGTCGAGGTCGGCGCCGAACACGTTGATCACCACCGGTGCGGTGTAGCCCGAGACCGTCTCCTCGATGCGCTCGGTGAGGAAGGTCTTGAGCGAGAACGCGGCGCCGGGCGTGCCCGCCATCAGCGCGCGGATGCCGGCCTCGCTCCGCCCCTGCGCCGCGCCGTTGAGGCCGGGCTCGAGGTCGATGTGGATCTCGCTGTAATGCGTGCCGGCCGTGTCCTGGCCGGCCTCGGCCCGCCCGACCTGCTGCGCCACGGCGCGGACGCCGGGCACCGCCTTGAGGCCGGCGGTCATGCGCGTGCCGAGCCGCAGCGATTCCTGCAGCGAGGTGCCCGGCGCCGCCGCCATGTGCAGGATCAGGTGGCCCTCCTTGAGGTCCGGCAGGAAGGTGCCGCCGAAGAAGGGCAGGGCGGCCGCGCCGGCGAGGGTGAGGAGGACGGCCGCCGTCGCCGCCCAGCCGAAGCGCCGCTCGACGGCCCCAAGCATCCGCGCGTAGGCGGCGCGCGCGATCCGCATCACCGGGGGATCGCGCGCGGGCAGGTCCTTGCGCGCGACCAGCGCCATCGCGAGCGCCGGGGTGACCGTGAGCGCCACCGCGAGCGAGGCCACCACCGCCAGGATGTAGGCGAGCGCCAGCGGGCCGAACAGGCGCCCGGCGACGCCGGTGAGCGCCAGCACCGGCAGGAACACCAGCAGCACGGCGAAGGTGGCGTAGGCCACCGCGCCCCGCACCTCGATAATCGCGTCGCGCACCACTTGCGCGACCGGAAGCGGCACGGCGAGGCGGCGGTTCTCGCGCAGGCGCCGCACCGCGTTCTCGATGCCGATCACCGCGTCGTCCACCACCTCGCCGATGGCGATGGCCAGCCCCCCGAGGGTCATCGTGTTGAGGCTCTCGCCCATCGCCCCGAGCACCAGCACGGCGGCGAGCAGCGAGAGCGGGATCGCCACCGCGCTGATGACGGCCGTGCGCCAGTCGAACAGGAACACGAACAGCACCACGACGACCAGGATGCCGCCGAGCGCCAGCGCCTGCAGCACGTTGCCGTTGGCCTGGGCGATGAAGTTCGCCGGGCGGAAGAGGTCGCCGCGCAGCACGATGCCGTCGCGCGCCAGCCCGGGCCGAAGCTCGTCGAGGGCCGCCTCGACCCGGCGCGTCGCCTCCAGGGTGTTGGCGCCGATCTGCGCACCGACCATCAGGAGGATGCCGGGCCGGCCGTCGACGAGCGCCGCGCCGATCGGCGGCTCGGGGG
>NZ_VRUV01000842.1:0-1313 GCF_008039455.1 Methylobacterium sp. WL116 | reverse complement strand
GCGCACGCCACCGCTGCGCCCACGAGCGCCACCTTCCAACCCGACACCGGCACGCAAGCCTCCTCCGCCGACGCGGTTCGCCGGCAAACGGACCATGCACGGATCGCGGCCGATCCGCCGCCTCCGATCGCGGGCACCGCACGATCGCAGGTTCGGCGTTGCAACCGGGCCACGCCGTCGCCGGGTCGGCGCCCGGCCGCTCGAGCATTTTCCAGCAAGGTGGATCCCGGCTCGCGTGAAGAAAATGCTCTAGACCCCCTTGGGATGCGCGGCGAAGAAGTCGAGCATCGCGCGCGAGGCGTCGGGCCCGTGCGGATCGGTGAAGCTGCCGGCCCGGTCGCCGCCGGACCAGGCGTGGCCGGCGCCGCGCACCCGCCAATCCTCCAGCATCACCCGGCCCGCCGCGTCGGCGTAGCGGGTGCGGGTGTAGGGATGGCCGTCGCCGTCGAATTGCTCGCGCGAGGGCGTCAGCGCCGCGGCGCCCGCCTGTGCCAGCACCTGGTCGGCGTTGCGGATGCTCACCGTGGTGTCGTCCTCTCCGTGGAAGACGATCGTCGGCACGCGGGTGCCGCCGGGGCCGGCCGCGCCCATCTGCATCGCCATCATCGCCGAGCCGACGTCGCGGGCGCACGACGCGGCGAGGCCGGAATGCACGCCCACCGCCGCATAGAGATCGGGAAAAGCGCGGGCGATGTTGGCCGCCGCCGCCCCGCCGGCCGAGAGCCCGGCGATGAAGACGCGGTCCGGGTCGATCGCGTGCTCGGCCATCACCGCGCGGGTGAGCCCGGCGATGATCGCGGCCTCGCCGGTCTCGCGGCCCTGGTCGCGCGGCTCGAACCAGTTCCAGCAGCGTTGCGCGTTGGCGCGGCCGGTCTGGACCGGGTAGGCGACGAGCACGCCGTCGCGCTCCGCCAGCCGGTTCATGCCGGTGCCGACGGCGAAGTCGTCCGCGGTCTGGTTGCAGCCGTGCAGCATCACCACGAGCGCGGCCGGATTCTGCGGCCGGCTCGGGACGAACAGGCGATACTCGCGCGCACCCGCCGGCCCGGCGAAGCTTTTGGTGACGAGCGATCCCTCGCCCTCGGCGGGCTCGGCCGAGCGGCCCGGCATCGGCGGCTTGGCGAAGCCGAAGCCGGGCGCCAGCCCCTTCGTGTTGAGGCCTTTGGTGTTCAAGCCCTTGGCGCTCAGGCCCTTCAGCACCGGCGCCAGCCCGCGCACGACGCCGTCGACCGCGGCACGCAGCTTCTCCGGGATCGGGCCGGCCGACGCGGTTTCGGCTCGGGGCGAAGCGCTCCTCGGCGCGGCCTCGGGCC
>NZ_VRUV01000841.1:0-1323 GCF_008039455.1 Methylobacterium sp. WL116 | reverse complement strand
GCGCGGTGCGGCGGGCTCCGGCGGGACGTGATCCTCGGGCGCCTCGATCGCCCGAGATGGCTCGCCCCCGCGCAGGCGACGGCCGAGCTCGAGGTAGAGGACGTGATCGGCGATCTCGCGCTCGAGGGCGTCGCGCTGGCGCCGCAGGCTCGCGAGCCGCGCCTCGATCTCCGCTTCCGACAATCCCATGATGGGCCCGCATCTTCCCTAATTCTCAGATAAGGAATATCGGGAATCGCGCTCGAACGGAAGATTGTTTTGCCTCGGAATTTTGCTCCACTGAGGGAATGGAGGTGACGTTCCCTGGACGCGTACTAAGGGAATAGATCAGTCAGGCGATGCCAGTTCCCTCAGGCTGCCGCGTCCTTCCCTGCCGGCGCCTTCCGTATTCCCTTGCGTGGCGGGACGAGGAGCATGCCGGGATCGGCCGGCTGCAAGGTCATGCCGCCGTCGTCCAGCGCGATCGGCAGCTTCGGGAAGACCTCGCACAGGTGGGCGATGTCGGTCTTGAACGCCTGCCGGAAGCTGCGGATGCAGGCGTTCTCGGCGCCGAACTGGCCGTGCAGGTTGGTCCAGGTGAGCCTCAGGGGCCGCTGCAGGGCGCGCAGGCGGTAGCCGACCCAGAACAGCAGGTCGAGCTTGCGCGCCGAGCCCGAGAAGGCCCGCGCCGCCCGGATGTCGACGGGCAGGGCGTGCCGGATCAGGTTGTCGTAGAAGTCCTGGTGGAACTGCACGGTGCGGGACCAGGCCGCGCCCTCCCCGTCCCTCGCCCCCTCCCTCATCCCATCCTTGGCCCCGTCCCGGACCGTGGGCCGCCACAGGTCGAGGCTGCGGAACGGCGGCACGTTGAGGGTGCTGGCCTGGTCGTGCCCGTCCCACAGGCCGATCTGCATCGAGCAGGCGGCGAGGCGGTTGAGCTGTTCCTTGAACTGCCGGATCGTGCCGCGCTCGCCGCCGGTGACGGCAAAACCCATCTCGCGCATGAAGCCGGAGAGGGAATCGGCGACCGCGATGGTCGGGCTGCGCTGGCGCACGGCCTCGGTGCAGAGGTGGAGCAGCACGAGCCGCGCCTTCGGGCCGTAGGGCAGGCCCTGCGGCTCCATCTCGCCGGTGATCGGGCTCTTCAGCCGGCCGGCGACGAGGTTCAGCGAGTTGCGGCCGTAATCGCGCGAGAATTCCCGCACCGGCCCGGGATCGCGGTAGGGCAGGCCGCAGAGCGCGAGCACCGAATGGATGTGCTGGAGGTTCTCCGGCACGGTCGGCTGGTTCTCGATCACCTCGCGCACGGCGTCGCGCCGGCGCTGGTCCCGCCCCATCCCGGCC
>NZ_VRUV01000840.1:0-1324 GCF_008039455.1 Methylobacterium sp. WL116 | reverse complement strand
CCCCTATAAACACACTCAATTTCGCGGGCCGCGTCTTTTTTTTAAAATACACCGCCCCAAGTCGGGCCTGCCCGACTTGGGCACACGGTGTGCGGATCTCGGGCAAGTCCGAGATCCGCCGGGGGGAGGGAAGAACGGAGCGGAGGAACGATCATGACCGCCCCCCTGCTCACGGTCTCCGGCCTGACCAAGCGCTACGGCGCGCGCACCGCCTGCGACGGCGTCGGCTTCACTTTGGAGGCGGGCGAGGTGCTGGCGGTGGTCGGCGAATCCGGCTCCGGCAAGTCGACCCTGCTCGGCCTGGTCGCCGGCGAGGTCGCGGCGGATGCGGGCTCGGTCGCCTACCGGATGCGCGACGGCGCCAGCCGCGACCTCGCGACCTTGAGCGCGGCCGAGCGCCGGGCGCTGATGCGCACCGACTGGGGCTTCGTGCGCCAGGACGCGTCGCAGGGCCTGCGCATGGCGGTCTCGGCCGGCGGCAACGTCGGCGAGCGGCTGATGGGCGTCGGCGAGCGCCATTACGGCCGCATCCGCGCCACCGCCCTCGACTGGCTCGGCCGCGTCGAGATCGCCGCAGACCGGATCGACGACCCGCCGACGCGGTTCTCCGGCGGCATGCGCCAGCGCCTGCAGATCGCCCGCAACCTCGTGACGAGCCCCCGCCTCGTGCTGATGGACGAGCCGACCTCGGGCCTCGACGTCTCGGTGCAGGCGCGCCTGCTCGACATGGTCCGCGGGCTCGTGGCCGAGCTCGGGCTCGCGGTGATCATCGTCACCCACGACCTCGCCGTCGCCCGCCTGCTCTCGCACCGGGTGCTGGTGATGCGCCACGGCCGGGTGATCGAGACCGGGCTGACCGATCAGGTCCTCGACGACCCGCAGGCCGCCTACACCCAGCTCCTCGTCTCCTCGGTGCTCGCCGCATGACCCCGCCGCTGATCGCCTTCGAGGACGTGGGCAAGCGCTTCACCCTGCACCTGCGCGGCGGCACGATGCTGCCGGTGATCGCGGGCGCGAGCCTCGCCGTCGCGGCGGGCGAGTGCGTGGTGCTCGGCGGCGCGTCCGGCACCGGGAAATCCTCGCTCCTGAAGATGGCCTACGGCAATTACCGCTGCGAGCACGGCGCGATCCGGATCTGGGACGGAGCCCGCACGGTGGACGTCGCCACGGCCGAGCCGCGCGCGATCCTGGCCCTGCGCCGGCACGTCGTCGCCTACGTCTCGCAGTTCCTGCGCGTGATCCCCCGCGTCGGCGGCCCGCCGGGGGGGGGGGGGGGGGGGGGGGCGGGGGGGGGGGGGGGGGGGGGGGGGGGGGGGGGGGGGGG
>NZ_VRUV01000083.1:0-12977 GCF_008039455.1 Methylobacterium sp. WL116 | reverse complement strand
CCGCCGGCCGGCACCTGGGCGAGCAGCCCGGACGCCTCCTCGGCGCAGCGGTCGGGGGCGCGCCGCGCACGGCTTTCGACCATCTCGGCGATGTCGCAGGCGGGGAAGCCAAGGCCGCGACCGAGCTGGGCCGCACGCTCGCAGTAGCGCGCGGTCAGGTCCCGCTCGGGCCCGTTCTTGAGGCGCCCGATCGCGGCGACGAGGAGGCGCAACGGGTCGGCGTTCAATCGGCGGAGACGCCCGAGGGGCGGTCGGAGCCCCACATCTTCTCGAGGTTGTAGAAGCCGCGCACCTCGGGCCTGAAGATGTGGACGAGGATGTCGCCGGCATCGATCAGCACCCAGTCGCAGGCCGGCATGCCCTCGACGCGGGCGGTGCCGAAGGACTTGGCCTTCATCTCCTGCGTGATGTGGTCGGCGATCGAGCCGACGTGACGCTGCGACCGTCCGGAGGCGATGATCATCGTGTCGGCGATCGAGGTCTTGCCGGCGAGATCGATGGCGATCGTCTCCTCGGCCTTCATCTCGTCGAGGCACCCGAGCACGAGCGTCCTCAGGTCTTCGACCCTGGCCAGGGCGGCGGTCTCGGAACCCTGGGTTCCCGTGTGGAGCGACTCGGACAGCGTCCTAATTCCTCGGATATCGGCAGTGGCGACGCGCGCCTGCGTTGAACCGACGACTTTGGCCGGTTCCGGGCGGTAATTCAAGGTTCCCCGGTGCCGCTCCGCGCATCGCGGATCTGCGTCGAGGAGAGATGCGAGCGCGGGCCGTGCAGGAACACCCAGGCCGGGGGCGCCATGCCCGGCAGGGCGGAGGCGTCCGATTCCGGGATGCGGGCGGCGGAGAACCGTCGGGCGGCCCGCGCGCTCGGCGCGCTGAGGGTGTGGCCGGGGCGGTCGATCACCGCGACCGGCATCAGGCCCATGATCTCGGCCGAGCCCTTCCAGCGATGGAAGCTCGCCAGCGAATCGGCCCCCATGATCCAGACGAAGCGGATGCCCGGCCGCCGCCGCACCAGCCAGCGCAGGGTGTCGCGGGTGAAGCGGGCGCCGATCGCCGCCTCGAACCCGGTCACCGCGATCCGCGGATCGCCCTTCGCCACCACGGCGGCCTGCGCGCAGCGCTCGGAGAGCGGCGCGATCGGCCGCCCGCGCTTCAGCGGGTTTCCGGGCGTGACCAGCCACCACACCCGGTCGAGGCGCAGGCGGCGCAGCGCCATGGTGCCGACATGCAGGTGGCCGGCATGCGCCGGGTTGAACGAGCCACCGTACAGGCCGATCCGCATCCCCGGCGACGCGGGCGGCAGCGCGCCCTCACGCAACGGCGCGGATCACGGTAGGCGAGACCGCGCCGCTCACGGGCGCGTCTGGCCGCTGCCGTGGACCCGGTACTTGAAGGTGGTGAGCTGCTCCACGCCGACCGGGCCGCGCGCATGCATGCGGCCGGTGGCGATGCCGATCTCAGCGCCGAAGCCGAACTCGCCGCCATCGGCGAACTGGGTCGAGGCGTTGTGCACCACGATCGCGGAATCGACCTCGGCGAGGAAGCGGACGGCCTCGTCGCCGTCCTCGGTGACGATCGCGTCGGTGTGGTGCGAGCCGTAGGTCTCGATGTGCTCGATCGCCGCCTCGAGCCCGTCGACGACGCGGACCGAGATGATCGCGTCGAGGTACTCGGTGCGCCAGTCGGCCTCGGTCGCCGCCGTGACGCGACCGTCCACCGCCTGCACGTCGGCGTCGCCGCGCACTGCGCAGCCGGCGTCGAGCAGGGCGGCGACGAGGGGGGCGAGATGGGTGCCGGCGCAGGCGCGGTCGACCAGCAGCGTCTCGGTGGCGCCGCAGATGCCGGTGCGCCGCATCTTGCTGTTGAGCAGGATGGTCCGGGCCATGCCGAGGTCGGCGGCGGCCGCGACGTAGACGTGGCAGATGCCGTCGAGGTGGGCGAAGACCGGGACCCGCGCCTCGGCGTGGACGCGCTCGACCAGGCCGCGCCCGCCGCGGGGCACGATCACGTCGATGCAGCCGTCAAGGCCGGCGAGCATCGCGCCGACCGCGGCGCGGTCCTTCGTCGGCACGATCTGGATCGCGTCCGCGGGCAGGCCGGTGGCCTCGAGCCCGGCGCGCATCGCCTCGGCGATGGCCATGGCGCTGCGGTGGCTGTCCGAGCCGGCCCGCAGGATCGCGGCGTTGCCGGCCTTGAGGCAGAGCGCGCCGGCATCGGCGGTGACGTTCGGGCGGCTCTCGAAGATCACGCCAACGACGCCGAGCGGCACGGCGATGCGCTCGATCAGCAGCCCGTTCGGGCGCTCGAAGGCCGCGACCTGGCGCCCGACGGGGTCGGCCAGCGCACCGATCTTCTCGACCGCGTCGGCGATCGCCGCGAGGCGGCCCTCGTCGAGGGTCAGCCGGTCGATCAGCGCCTGGCTCTGCCCGGCGGCCTTCGCGGCGGCGACGTCGCGGGCGTTCTCGCGCAGGATGACGGCGCGGTCGGCGCGCAGGCGCTCGGCGATGGCCCGCAACGCCACGTCCTTGGTCTCGGCCGAGGCCAGCGCCAGCTTGCGGCCGGCGGCGCGGGCGCGCCGGCCGATGCCGTTCATCTGCTCGGCGAGGTCGTCGGCCGACGCGAAGCCGGATCGCATGTTCAGGACTGGCACGGGCATCATCCCAGGTCGGCGGCCTTCCCCGAGCCGCCTACGAAGCTGCGACTTATCTGCATCCTCGGGCAGCACGAAACAAGCGCCGCGGCAAAGATCGGAACGTTTCGAAGGCGCTCGTATCCAGTCATGGACGCGGCGCGACCGGTTCTAGAACATCGCCAAGTCGTCGCGATGCACCATCCAGGCCCGTCCCGGATAGGTGAGCAGGTCGGCGATCTGCGTGCTGGGGCGCCCCTGGATCAGCGCCGCCTCCGTGCTGTCGTAGCCGACGAGGCCGCGGCCCAGCACCCGCCCGGCGCGGTCGCGGATCAGCACGGCGTCGCCCCGGCCGAAGCTGCCCTCGACGCCGCAGACGCCGACCGGCAGCAGGCTCGCCCCACCGTCGAGCGCGCGCGCCGCGCCGTCGTCGATCACCAGGGTGCCGCGCGGCTCGAGCGACCCGGCGATCCAGGTTTTCCGCGCTGCGGTGGGCGTGGAACCGGACAGGAACCAGGTGCAGCGGCCGCCCGCGACGACGCTGCGGAGCGGGTTCTTCTCGCGGCCGTCGGCGATGATCATGTGGGTCCCGCCCGACACCGCGATCTTGGCGGCCTCGACCTTGGTCCGCATGCCGCCCCGCGACAGCTCCGAGGCGGGACCGCCGGCCATCGCCTCGATCTCGGGCGTGATCCGCTCGACCACGGCCAGGTGGCGCGCGTCCGGATCGGCATTCGGGGGGGCGGTGTAGAGGCCGTCGATGTCGGAGAACAGCACCAGCACGTCGGCGCCGATCATCGTGGCGACGCGGGCCGCGAGCCGGTCGTTGTCGCCGTAGCGGATCTCGGAGGTCGCCACCGTGTCGTTCTCGTTGACCACCGGAACCGCGCGCATCTCCAGGAGCTTGAGCACGGTCGCTCGCGCGTTGAGGTAGCGGCGGCGCTCCTCGGTGTCCTGCGGCGTCACCAGGATCTGCCCGGCGACGATGCCGTGGTGGCCCAGCGCCTCGGCCCAGTGCCGCGCCAGCGCGATCTGCCCGACCGAGGCCGCGCCCTGGCTCTCCTCCAGCCGCAGGGCCCCCGGCGCGAAGCCGAGCACGGTGCGCCCGAGCGCGATGCTGCCCGAGGACACCACCAGCACGTCGACCCCGCGGGCATGCAGGTCGGCGATGTCCTCAGCGAGCGCCGCGAGCCAGGCGTGCCGCAGCCGGCCGCGGGCGCGGTCCACCAGCAGGGCCGAGCCGACCTTGATGACGACGCGGCGGAATTGATCGAGGGAGGGGGTCATGACGCCGGGACGTAAGCTGGGACGAGGTCGGTGTGGACGAAGTCGTCACCCTTGAACAGGAGGGGCGCATCGTGGGCTTTGGAGACGGCGTAGGATTGGCAGTCGCCGAAGTTCAACCGCGCCGGATGCCCTTGTCCCTTCCCGAAGCGCTGGAAGGCATCGGATGCCATGCGGTACATCTGGAGCGTGAAGGCGACCGGCTGCACCGTGGTCCGCAGGATCAGGACCTCCAAAAAATCCTCGGCAAAACCCGGCATCAGCGAGCCCAGCACGATCCTGGACTCGAGCAACGTCGGGGTTCCGATGATCGCCCGATTCTTGGCGACCAGCGTGTCGAAACGCTCGCCTTCAGGCTCTTCCATCGCAATCGCGACGATCACCGAGGTGTCGAGCGCGATCATACCGGCAGGCCGTACTCGTCGTAGAGATAGTCATGATCGGTGGGGACGATCGCGATGCGATGTGCCCGCGCCTCACGGACCAGCGCTCGGATCACGTCCCGTTCGGCACGTTGCGTCGGTGTCAGGTCATCGTTGACCGTCGCGACGCGGCGGTCGAGCTCTCGCAACGCCGTGACCACCGCCTCGTCGACCGTGGTGCCGGCGCGCTCCGCGAGTTCATGGGCAAGAGCGAAGGCTTCGTCGTTCATGACGATCAGCGCTTCCGTCATCGAAACCTCCACAGGTTCAACAACCTCGGGCGATGCTAACCGACCCGATCACCCCCGTCATCACGGCTGCCAGGCCGCCTCGGGCACCCGCTCGGCCTCGGCGGCGGCATCCATCTCGCCCTGGAGCGCACGCAGCGCCTCCGGCACGCCCTGGCCCGAGGCCGAGGACAGGACGAGCGGCTTGCGCTTGGCAGCGCGCTTCAGGCGGGCGACCTGCTCCTTCAGGGTGTCGGCGTCGATCGCGTCGGCCTTGGAGAGCGCCACGATCTCGGGCTTGCCGGCGAGGTCCTCGCCGTAGGCCTCCAGCTCGTGCCGGACCATCTTGTAGGCCTTGCCGGCATGCTCGCAGGTGGCGTCGACGAGGTGCAGCAGCACCCGGCAGCGCTCGACATGGGCCAGGAACCGGTCGCCGAGTCCGACGCCCTCGTGCGCGCCCTCGATCAGCCCGGGGATGTCAGCGAGCACGAACTCGCGGGCATCCGAGCGCACGACGCCGAGCCCCGGATGCAGGGTGGTGAAGGGATAGTCGGCGATCTTCGGCTTGGCCGAGGTCACGGTCGCCAGGAAGGTCGACTTGCCGGCGTTCGGCAGCCCGACGAGGCCGGCATCCGCGATGAGCTTGAGGCGCAGCCAGATCCACTGCTCGGTGCCTTCCAGACCCGGATTGGCGTGCTTCGGGGCGCGGTTGGTCGAGGTGGTGAAGTAGGCGTTGCCGAAGCCGCCGTTGCCGCCCTTGGCGAGCCGGACCCGCTGGCCGACCTGGGTCATGTCGGCGATCAGGTGCTCGCCGTCGACCGCCAGGATCTGGGTTCCGGCCGGCACCTTCAGCACCACGTCGGCGCCGTTGGCGCCGTGGCGGTTCGAGCCCATGCCGTGCTCGCCCTTCCGCGCCTTGAAGTGCTGCTGGTAGCGATAGTCGATCAGCGTGTTCAGGCCCTCGACGCACTCGACCCAGACGTCGCCGCCGCGCCCGCCGTCGCCGCCGTTGGGGCCGCCGAACTCGATGAACTTCTCGCGCCGGAACGCGACGCATCCCGCGCCCCCGTCGCCGGAACGGACATAGACCTTGGCTTCGTCGAGGAATTTCACGGTGTCGCTCGTCTTCATGTCGGGGCGCGGGCCACCGGCCCGCCCCGTCTCGTTCACGCCGCGGCGATGCGGCCCCGTCCATCGGCGTCGCGCACGCTGCGCAGCTCCGCCGCGAACCCCGTCGCTTCGGCCTTGGGCCGAGACGGCGAGGGATCGATTCCGATCGATCCGTCCGGCGACGTCAAGGGCGCCGGGCCGATCGCTTCGTCAGGCTGCCCGGTCGCAGCCGGAGACCCCGAACCGGGCCGACCACGCGGCGCGGTCGAGCCGGAAGCGATCGGATGTCAGGTCGCAGCCGCGGACGGGGACATAATCCGTCGCCGTTCCCGTGCGGACGAAGCCGCCCTTCTCCAGCACCCGGCGCGACGCCGGGTTCTCCACCCGCGCATCCGCCGACAGCACCGAGCCGCCGGCATAGGCGAAGTAGGCGTGAACCATCGCCTCGGCGGCCTCGGTGGCGAGGCCGCGGCCCCAGAAGGGCCGGCCGAGCCAGTAGCCGAGGCGGGCCCCCTCCGTCGCCGCGTCGGCGCGGATGCCGACGAACCCGACGAGGCCGTCCGGGTCGGACCGGAGCGAGACCGCCATCGCCAGGCCCTCGCCGGCGGCGTTGCGGCGCCGCGCCTCCAGCACGAAGGTCTCGGTCTCCATCCGGTCGATCGGGTGGCGGATCCGCGCGGTCATCTCGGCCACCGACCGGTCGCCCGCGAGCCGCACGATCGCGTCCACGTCCTTGGCGCGCGGCCAGCGCAGCCACAGGCTGCGGGTCTCGATCCGGAAGACGTCGTCGCGGGTCAGATCGGGGAACATCGTTCGGGCTCCTTCGCCGCGATCCTCCGTAGTGGAGGACCGTTGCGCTGAGACGACGAAAGGGAGGATGGCGCCCCATCCTCCCCCGCGTCTTCCGTTCGACCCCCCGGCCTCGTGGCCAGGATGCGAGAAACAGATCCGCCGGTTCGGTGTGGGACACCGGCGGGGCCTGCTTCGCCTGTTCGAGGCGCCCGCCGTCTACTCTGCCGCTTGCGCGAGCGGCACCACCGCCACGAAGGCGCGGCCGCGCTTGGTCTGGAACTCCACGCGACCCTCGGTCAGCGCGAACAGGGTGTGATCCTTGCCCATGCCGACATTGGTGCCGGGGTGCCACTTGGTGCCGCGCTGGCGCACGATGATGTTGCCCGGAATCACGGCTTCCGAGCCGAACTTCTTCACGCCGAGGCGCTGGCCGGCCGAGTCGCGGCCGTTGCGGGACGAGCCGCCTGCTTTTTTGTGTGCCATGGTTCAGTCTTTCGAATGACGTGGGATCGGAACGTGCGGATCGCGTGGGGGCGGGGTCGCCCTTACGCGCTCTTCGAACCGGCCGAGAGGCCGGTGATGCGCACGACCGTGTGGTGCTGGCGGTGGCCGCGCTTGCGCCGCGAGTTCTGCCGGCGGCGCTTCTTGAAGGCGATGACCTTCTTGTCGCGACCGTGGGAGACGATCTCGCCGGTGACGCTGAAGCCCGACAGGAGCGGCGCGCCGACCTGGGTCGCGTCGCCGTCGGTGAACAGCAGGACCTCGCCGAAGGTCACGGCGGAGCCTTCGTCGCCTTCGAGGCTGGCGATGGTGATGGTGTCGTTCTCGGCAACGCGATACTGCTTGCCGCCCGTCTTGATGACTGCGAACATCGTCTCTCTCGTGGTTCGAACGGCCTCCGGGACGCGCCCTGGACCGACTTCTTATGCATTCGTCGCGATCCGCCCGAAGGGCCGCCGCAACGCGAAACGCACGGCCCTCTGCGAGGAAGCCGCGCGTTGTGCCCGGTGGATAGGGGATCGGCACGCGATCTGTCAAGGATTTGCGGGGGCGAATGCTTGCCCGCATTGGCCTCGAAGAGCGCGCGCCGCGAGCGCTTCCGAGCCGAGGTGGCCGACGCCGGGCGGGAGCGGCGCCCCTCGGGCGTCAGCGCATCGCCTGGATGATCGCCGGGCTGATGATCACCACGAACAGCACCGGCAGGAAGAACAGGATCATCGGCACGGTCAGCTTCGGCGGCAGCGAGGCCGCTTTCTTCTCGGCCTCGTTCATGCGCTGGTCGCGGCTCTCCTGCGCGAGCACGCGCAGCGCCTGGCCGATCGGGGTGCCGTAGCGCTCGGCCTGGATCAGCGCCGTGACGACGGCCTTCACCGGCTCGAGGCCGACGCGCATCGCGAGGTTCTCGTAGGCCTGCCGGCGATCGGGCAGGAACGACATCTCGGCGGTCATCAGGGCGAGTTCCTCCGCCAGCACCACCGAGGTGGCGGCGATCTCGGTGCTCACCTTCCGGAAGGCGTGCTCGATCGCCATGCCCGATTCGACGCAGATCAGCGTCAGGTCGAGGGCATCGGGCCAGGCGAGCTTGATCTCGGCCTTGCGCTTGTTCGACTTGTTGACGAGGTAGAGTTCCGGCGCCTTGATGCCTCCGTAGGCGCAGGCGATGACGATGCCGAAGCGCATCAGGTAGGGCTGGTCCAGCGCCTCCAGCACGAACAGGTAGAACAGCGAGCCCAGCGTCGCCGAGATCGGCATGACGAGGCGGAAGAACAGGAACGTCGTCTCGGATTGCTGGCCGCGATAGCCGGCCATCAGGAGCTTGCGCTTGGCCGTGTCGGTGCCGAGCCAGCGGCGCAGGTCGAACCGCTCGACGACCTGCTTCATGTAGGCCTTGGGCTCGATCCGCAGCGTCGCCTTGGTGTTGAGGCGCTCGCGTTCCCGCCGCCGGATGATCTCGCGCTCGTCGCTGACGAGCTTCATCCGCTTGCCGAGGTTGTCGCTCTCGAGGAACGGCTGCGCCACGGCGAAGGCCGTCGCCGCCACGGCGACCGCGGTCAGCGCGATGCCCATGGTGCGCGGGTCGAAGACCTTATCGGCGATGAGGTCGATCATGGCGATGGGCTTCCGCGAAAGGGCCGTCGGGCTTCGGGTGACGACCGGATGTGATCGAGCCCGGCGCGGCGCGATCCGGGCTGCCGGACGGCGCGGGCCGCAGGCGGGCTCAGATGTCGAACGCGATCATCTTCTTGATGGTGAGGATGCCGATGCTCATCCAGATCGCCGAGCCCAGCAGCGCGAGCTTGCCGAAATTGGTGGTCCAGAGGATCGAGATGTAATCCGGGCTGGTGAAGTAGGTGATGCCCGCGACGAAGAACGGAAGCGCGGCGATGATGCCGGCCGAGGACTTGGCCTCCATGCTCATCGCCTGGACCTTGCCGGCCATCTTCCGACGCTCGCGCAGCACCCGCGACAGGTTGGAGAGCGCCTCGGAGAGGTTGCCGCCCGATTGCTGCTGGATGTTGATCACGATCGCGAAGAAGTTCACCTCCTGCACCGGGACCCGCTCGTAGAGGCGCGAGACCGCCTCGCCGAGCGACAGGCCCAACGCCTGGGTCTCGATGACGACCCGGAACTCCGAGCGCACCGGCTCCTCGGCCTCGCGGGAGACCATGCGGAAGCAGTCGCTGACGGGGATGCCGGTTCGGATGCCGCGCACCACCACGTCGACGGCGTTGGGCAGCTCCTTCGTGAAGTTCGCGATGCGGCGCTTGCGCAGGTGGCGGAGCAGCAGCATCGGCACGCCGAGGCCGCCGACGAAGGTCCCCCCCAGCCCGGCGATCGGGCTCGCGGTGATCATGAGCACGAGCAGGCCGACCACCACCGCGAGGCCGGCGGAGATCATCCAGTAGGTCCGCTCCGACCACGCCAGGCCGGCCCGCGCGATCTTGAGCTCGAGGGTCACCTTGGCGGCGCCCTTGGCCTTGGCCTCGATCTCGCCGAGCGTCTTCGCGACCTGCTCGCGCCGGTTCACGGTGACGCCGCGGATCGCGTTACCGGCGGCCGAGGCGCTGATCGTCCTGAGGCGCTGCGTCGCCCGCCGCTCGCCCATCAGCAGCGGCATCAGGAAGACGTAGCCGAGGGCGAGCGTGGTCACGAAGACCAGCCCGACGGCGAGCGGGACGTTCGCGGCGGCGTTCACAGCGCACCCGACGCCTCGGCGGCGGCGTCGAGCGCCTCGCCGAGTTGCCGCTCCAGCCCGTAGTAGCGCGCCCGCTCCCAGAATTTCGGCCGGCCGACGCCGGTGGAGCGATGGCGCCCGATCAGCTTGCCATTGGCATCCTCGCCGACGATGTCGAACAGGAAGACGTCCTGGGTGGTGATGACGTCGCCCTCCATCCCGAGCACCTCGGTGATGTGGGTGATGCGGCGCGAGCCGTCGCGCAGGCGGGTGGCCTGCACCACGACGTCGATCGAGCCGCAGATCATCTCGCGCAGCGTCTTGGAGGGCAGGGTGAAGCCGCCCATCGAGATCATCGACTCGATGCGCGACAGGCACTCGCGCGGGGAGTTGGCGTGCAGCGTTCCCATCGAGCCGTCGTGGCCGGTGTTCATCGCCTGCAGCAGGTCGAACGCCTCCGGCCCGCGCACCTCGCCGACGATGATCCGCTCCGGCCGCATGCGCAGGCAATTCTTGACGAGGTCGCGCATGGTGACCTGGCCTTGGCCCTCCATGTTGGGCGGGCGCGTCTCTAGGCGCACCACGTGCGGCTGCTGAAGCTGCAGCTCCGCCGCGTCCTCGCAGGTGATGACGCGCTCGTCGTGCTCGATGAAGGCGGTGAGGCAGTTCAGCAGGGTGGTCTTGCCCGAGCCGGTGCCGCCGGAGATGACGATGTTGCAGCGCGACCGGCCGATGATCTTCAGGATCTCCGCCCCCTCCGGCGAGATCGCGCCGAAGCGTACGAGCTGGTCGAGGGTGAGCTTGTCCTTCTTGAACTTTCGGATGGTCAGGGCCGGGCCGTCGATGGCCAGCGGCGGCGCGATGACGTTGACGCGGGAGCCGTCCGGAAGGCGCGCGTCGCAGATCGGCGAGGCGTCGTCGACCCGGCGCCCGACCTGGCTGACGATGCGCTGGCAGATGTTCATCAGCTGCTGGTTGTCGCGGAAGCGCACGTTGGTGAGCTGGATCTTGCCGTTCACCTCGATGAAGGCGCGGTTGGCGCCGTTGATCATGATGTCGGCGATGTCGTCGCGGGCGAGCAGCGGCTCCAGCGGGCCGTAGCCGAGCACGTCGTTGCAGATGTCGTCGAGCAGCTCCTCCTGCTCGGCGATCGACAGCACGATGTTCTTGAGGCCGATGATCTCCGAGACGATGTCGCGGATTTCCTCGCGCGCCGCATCAGGCTCGAGGCGCGAGAGCTGCGCGAGGTCGATCGCCTCGATCAGCGCGCCGAAGATCATGCTCTTGGTGCGGTAGTAATCCTCCGAGCGCGGGTTGTCCTGCGCCACCACGGCGGGCGACGCGTCCATGCGTTTGCCGGCCACGTTCTCCTGCACCAGCACCGGCGCGGTCGCGCGCAGGGCGGCCGGCGGCGGTGCTGCAGCCGGCGCCGCCGCGGTACCCTGCCTCCTACCGAACATGGGACGAATCCTCGGATCGCGTCGGAAAGGACGGGCGCGCAGACGTCCGCGCGCATCTGGCTGCGAGCCGCGCGTGGGCCGCATCGCCCGCCGGGGAGGGCACGGCGGCCCGCGAGAGCATCGGCATCAGGACGCCTTCCGGCGCGCGAGCTTCGCGAGGAGCGGCTCGAGCAAATTGGGGCGGGCGCGCTTCGCCTCCGGCCGTCCCAGCATCGCCGCGGCGAGGTCGGCGAAGATCTCGGCGGCCTTCGAGCCGGCCTGCACCTCCGCGATCATCTGGCCGTTGTTGGCGGCGGTGCCGAACAGCGCCGGGTCGAACGGGATGCTGGCGACGAGCGGCGATTCCAGCGCCTTGGTGAAATCCGCCGCGCCGATCTCGGGACGCTTGGGCACCCCGACGCCGTTCAGGATCACCCGGGGCCGCGCATCGTTGGGCCGGCCCTGCTGCAGCGCGCCGAGCAGGTTCTTGGCGTTGCGCAGGCTGGCGAGATCGGGGCCGGCGACGATCAGGATCTCGTCGGCCCCGGTCAGCACCCGCTTCGACCAGGCGCACCACTGGTGCGGCACGTCGAGGACGATGCAGGGCACGGCCGCACGCAGGTGGTCGATCAGCGCGTCGAAGGCCGGCTCGGACAGGTCGATGGTGCGGTCGAGGCTCGCCGGCGCCGAGAGCAGGCTGAGCTGGTCGCTGCACTTCGAGAGCAGGCGCTCGACCAGCGCCGAATCGAGGCGCTCGGGCGCGAACACCGCCTCGGCGACGCCCTGGGGCGGATCCTGGTTGAAGTTGAGCGAAGCGGTGCCGAAGGCGATGTCGAGGTCGGCGATCACCGTCTGCGCGCCCTGGCCGCGGGCGATCGACCAAGCGAGGTTGTGGGCGACCGTCGAGGCGCCGATGCCGCCCTTGACGCCGTAGACCGCGATGGTCCGCCCGACCGGCTTGACCCCGGGGGCGGCGAACAGGTCCGAGAGCGAGGCGATCAGCGTCAGCGGCTCGACCGGCGCCATCAGGTAGTCGCTGACGCCGCGCTGGATGAACTGGCGATACAGCGTCACGTCGTTGACGTGCCCGATGACGAGCACCCGGGTGCCGGCGTCGCAGACCTCGGCGAGGGCGTCGAGGCATTCCATCGGCCGGGATTTCGGACCCTGCGTCTCGATGATGATGACGTTGGGGGTCGGCGCGTGGCGGTAGGCTTCGACCGCGGCCGCGCCGCCCCCCATCTGGACCTTGAGGTGGGCCTTCTGCATGCGCCGGTCCGTCCCGGCGCTCTCGATCATCGCAGCGGTCTCCGCGACCTCGCAGAACGCCTGGATCGTGATCCGGGGCACCGGGGCGATCATCCGCTCAGATGTCTCGGGGTGGTCCGCCATGACGAGGCCTTCGGGTTCGGGTTCTTGAGTCTGGGGTCTAGGTCTTAAGTCTTAACGTTTGGGTCTCTGGGTCGGCGGAGCCGGGGCGTGGCGCCGCGCGGCGGCTCACTCGCTGACCGAGGACTTCACGCTCGTCTTGCCATCCTGGCGCCAGGCGGTTGACGGATCCTTGCCCTCGCGAAGCTGGCCGATGTCCTTGACCCGGCGGATCGTGTCGATGCGGCCCTCGGGACGCCCGCGCACCAGGTCGACCGGGTCGGCGACCTGGGCGGCGATCGTCGCCTGGGTGGAGCAGCCGAGGTTCCACGACGGCTGATTGCGGAAGTTCGCGATCGGGCTGCTCTCGCCGAGGTCCTGGGGCCACAGCCCGCACTTGTCGGCGACGCGCGCCTCCATGCGGTGGAAGCTGAGGCGGATCGGGCTGGCGAGGCCGGGATCGGCGACCGGGTAGCCGGAGACCACGATCTCGCGGGCCGGCACGCCGCCCTCGGCGCCGAGCCGGCGG
>NZ_VRUV01000839.1:0-1334 GCF_008039455.1 Methylobacterium sp. WL116 | reverse complement strand
CGGCCGCGGGGCAGGAAGAACTCCGAAAAGCCCGGCTGGCGCACGAGGTCGGGGACCGCTGCCGCGGCGGCCCATTTCTGCTGCACCACGATCGGCGCGAGGTAGCCGCGCTCGGCGATCTCGATGGCCGGCTCCAGCAGGTCGGCGAAGGGCAGCTTGCCGAAGCGCTCGGACAGGGCGACCCAGGCGCCGACGGCGCCCGGCACCGTCACCGAATCCCAGCCGCGCATCGGCGGCCGCGTGGCCGGGCCGTATTTCCGGGCGAAGTAGTCCGGCGTCCAGGCGGCCGGCGCCCCGCCCGAGGCGTTCAGGCCGTGCAGTTCCTGGCCGTCCCAGAGGATGCAAAAGGCGTCCGAGCCGAGCCCGTTGCTGCACGGCTCGGTCAGCGTCTTCGCCGCGGCGGTGGCGATCGCCGCGTCGACCGCGTTGCCGCCCTTCCACAGCATCCGCATCCCGGCCTGCGCCGCCAGCGCGTGCGAGGTCGCGACCACGTTGCGGCCGAACATCGGCATGCGGATCGAGGGATAGGCGGAGGTCCAGTCGAAGGTTTGCGACATGTCGGGTCAGCTCACTGAGGGTCGGCGCGTGACGTCCGGGTTTCGATAAGGGGTGATCCCTTGTCCGGGGCCGAGGGCGAAGCCCGGTCGGTTCGTCGGGCTCCGCCCGACCCCCGCCGAAGGGACGATCCCATCGGACTTCCCTTCGTTGCGACGCAGGATTCGTGCGCGGATCAGCGCGCCTGCATGCGCAACGCGCCGTCGAGGCGGATGGTCTCGCCGTTGAGCATCGGGTTGCGGACGATCGCCAGCACGAGGTCGGCGTATTCCTCCGGCCGGCCGAGGCGGGCGGGGAAGGGCACCGCGGCCCCCAAGCTGTCCTGGACGTCCTGAGGCAGGCCGAGCAGCATCGGCGTGCCGAAGATGCCGGGCGCGATCGCGCAGACGCGGATGCCGAGCGGCGCGAGCTCGCGGGCCGCCGGCAGCGTCAGCCCGACGATGCCGGCCTTCGAGGCGGCGTAGGCGGCCTGGCCGACCTGTCCCTCGTAGGCGGCGATCGAGGCGGTGGAGACGATCACCCCACGCTCGCCCCCGTCGAGGGGATCGAGCCCGGCGGCGCCCGCCGCCACCAGCCGCATCAGGTTGAACGAGCCGACGAGGTTGACCTGGATCACCCGGACGAAGCCGTCGAGCGAGGCCGGGCCGTCGCGCCCGACGATGCGGGCGGCCGGCCCCTGTCTCTTATACACATAAGACGCAGCCGACGATATTCAGTGTGTAGATATAGGTGGTGGCCGGATAAATAAAAAAAAAAAGGGGGGGGGGGGGGGGGGGGGG
>NZ_VRUV01000838.1:0-1336 GCF_008039455.1 Methylobacterium sp. WL116 | reverse complement strand
GCAGCGTGCCAAGGAGGCCCATAACGGCCGGCGCCCGATCACCGACTTCGTCTTCTCCGGCGGCTTCCCCGCGGCCGGCGAGCGCTCCGGCGAGCCGATCCGAGTCCGTGCGAAGCCGCCCGAACGTCGTGGTCGCGACGGTGCCGTCGGCGGCGACCTCCAGGATCGCCGGGCGTTCCGGCTCGGCGGTGCCCCAGCGGTCGCAGACGTCGACGCCGATGTTGTACCGGGCCGGGATGTCCCAGCGGAAGCCGGCCTCGGGCGCGTCCACCCGCGTCTAGCCGCCGGTCGCGGGGAAGCCGCCGGAGAAGACGAAGTCGGTGATCGGGCGCCGGCCGTTATGGGCCTCCTTGGCACGCTGCTCGTCGTCGAGGTGTTCCGGCGCCACCGCGCGACCCACGCCGTAGGCGGCCTGGATGGTGTGGTGCTCCGGCACGTTGAGCACCCCCGGCGCCCGCGCGCGGTCGAAGCCGCCCATGCCGTGGACGTGCCAGCCCTGGCGGTTGGCCTGGAGCTGGAAGGCGAGCGAGGCGGCGCCGGCATCGAGCGCATGGCTCCCCGCCGGCTTGAACTCGTCGCCGACCTTCATGCGCTCGCTGGAGACGAGGAACACCAGTGCGCCCGTGCCAATTGCCCATTTCTGGTTGCCCGGCAGGATCAGGCCGTAGAACGTCTCCCAGTTCGCGTCGTCGCGCAAAGCGTAGAGGAAGCGCCAGGGCTGGGAATTGTAGGAGGAGGGCGACCAGCGCGCCGCCTCGAACATCCGCATCAGCTCCGCCTCGGGCACCGCCTCGCCGGTGAACAGGCGGGGGGAGCGGCGATCGACGAAGATCGGATCGACCGCGTGGTCGGGCCGGCGCGGGTTGTCTGCGGTCACGGGCGTTGTCTCCGGATGGTGCGGCGCACTCGTGGCATCCCTTTGCACGAGCGGCGGCCCTGTCCGCAAGATCGGCCTAGCGCCGGCCGGACAGCCCGCCCATCCGGGCGAGTCGCCCCTGCTCGACGTGCCAGCGCGCCTCCTCGACGGCATCGGCGAGGCGGCGGATGCGCCAGCGTCGCCACGGGCGGATCAGCGGATGACCGGGAAGCCGGGTCTCGTGGTGGCGCAGCCGCGCCACGAGGCGCGGAAGGCAGGCCGCGGCCGCCTCGCCGGTCGCGACCTCCATCTTGCGCAGGGTCTCGCGGAGCTCGGCCTTGTGGTCCGCCATCGCCCGCACCCCGCGCCCTCGTCTCGGTCGCCGTGGTGAGAACCAGCGCACCGGCGGCGCAGGCCAGAGCGGCGATCAGCATCGGTTTCATGGTACGCCCCTTGTCCCTCGTTTCCGGTGCGCCACCC
>NZ_VRUV01000837.1:0-1339 GCF_008039455.1 Methylobacterium sp. WL116 | reverse complement strand
ACGCCGGCCGAGGACCGCGCGCTCGCCGACGAGCTGCTGGCCGACCCCAAGGAGCGCTCCGAGCACCTGATGCTGCTCGACCTCGGCCGCAACGACGTCGGCCGCGTCGCCCGGCTCGGCACCGTCACCGTCACCGGCTCGTTCTTCCTCGAATACTACAGCCACGTGATGCACATCGTCTCGAACGTCGAGGGCGACCTCGACCCGAGGCACGACACCCTGGCCGCGCTCGCGGCCGGGTTCCCGGCCGGCACGGTCTCGGGGGCACCGAAGGTGCGGGCGATGGAGATCATCGACGAGCTCGAGCGCGAGAAGCGCGGGCCCTACGGCGGCTGCATCGGCTATTTCGGCGCGCGCGGCGAGATGGACACCTGCATCGTCCTGCGCACCGCGATCGTGAAGGACGGCCGCATGCACGTGCAGGCCGGCGCCGGCATCGTCTACGATTCCGATCCGCAATCCGAGCAGCAGGAATGCGTGAACAAGGCCCGCGCCCTGTTCCGCGCGGCCGAGGACGCGGTGCGCTTCGCGGCCCAGGCGAAGCGCGGTCAGTAGGCTCAGCCGAGCGCGCGCAACGCGGTCCGCAAGGCATCCGCATCGACCCCGCCGAGCGCCGCATCGACGGCCGCGTGCGTCTCGCGCCAGACCGGCACCGCCGCCACGAGGCTGGCGCGACCGGCCTCCGTCAAGGCCAGGAGGCGGCCGCGCCGGTCCTTCGGATCGACGGCGACCGTCGCGAGGCCGCGCCGCTCCAGAACCTTCACGGCGGCGGTGAGCGTCGTCCGGTCCATCGCGAGCAGGCGGGCCACCGACGCCATCGGCGCCGGCTCGGGCCGGTTGAGGGACATCAGCAGCGAGAACTGCCCGCTCGTCAGCCCGAGCGGCCGCAGCGCGTCGTCGAAGCGGCGACCGAGGGCGCGGGCCGCGCGCTGGGTGTGCAGGCAAAGGCACGTCTCGCGGACGACGGCGGTGGTCGCGAAGGGGACGACGGTTGACATCCGTCAAATTGCGTTGATATCAACGCAAATCGCAATGCGACAAACGCGCCTGTTCCGGGAGCCGAGGCCGTGGCGGATCACGCGGGCACCTTCGTCTGGTACGAGCTGACGACGCCCGATATCGCGTCGGCCCAAGCCTTCTACGGCGCGGTCGCAGGCTGGAGCATCGCCGATGCGGGGATGCCGGGGGTCGACTACCGCATCGCGCGGGCGGGCGACGTCCGGATCTGCGGGATGATGGCCCCGACCGGATGCGAGCCCCCCGCCGGCGCGCGGCCGGGCTGGCTCGGATACGTCGCGGTCGCCGACGTGGACGCCTCCGCCGCGCGCGTGACGGCGGC
>NZ_VRUV01000836.1:0-1345 GCF_008039455.1 Methylobacterium sp. WL116 | reverse complement strand
GGGCGGGGGGCGGGACGAGGGCCATGGCGAGAGTGCTATGCGGACGCGGCGCCGAGGTCAAAGGCCGCCGCGCGGCGGTGGATCCGGTGCACGACGCGCGCCTTCGTGCGAAACGGCCCTTTCCCCGCTCCCGGATTTCGGGAACATCCTGATCGCATGAACATCCTTCTCATCGGCAACGGCGGCCGCGAGCACGCCCTCGCCTATGCCCTCGCGAAAAGCCCGCTCTGCACCCGGCTGCTCACGGCGCCGGGCAATCCCGGCACCGCGCAGCACGGCGAGAACCGGCCGGAGCTGAACGTCGCCGACCATGGCGCGGTCCGCAGCTTCTGCGAGGCCGAGCGCATCGGCCTCGTCGTGATCGGGCCCGAGGCGCCGCTGGTCGCCGGCCTCGTGGACGACCTGACGCGGGCCGGCATCCGCGCCTTCGGCCCGACGAAGGCCGCCGCGCAGCTCGAAGGCTCGAAGGGCTTCACCAAGGAGCTGTGCACCGAGCGCGGCATCCCGACGGCGGGCTACGGCCGCTTCGCCGCGCTCGATCCCGCCCTCGCGCACGTGCGCGCCGCGGGCGCCCCGATCGTGGTGAAGGCCGACGGGCTCGCCGCCGGCAAGGGCGTCACCGTCGCCGAGACGGTGGAGCAGGCCGAGGGCGCGCTGCGGGCGCTGTTCGCGGAGGCGGGCGCGGAAGTCGTGATCGAGGAATGCCTGTTCGGCGAGGAGGCGAGCTTCTTCGTCCTGTGCGACGGCACGCGGGCGATTCCGATGGGCACGGCGCAGGACCACAAGCGGGTCTTCGACGGCGACCGCGGTCCCAACACCGGCGGCATGGGCGCCTATTCGCCGGCGGGCATCGTCACGCCGGCGATCGAGCGGACCGTGATGGAGACGATCATCCAGCCGACGCTCGACGGCATGCGCGCGCGCGGCACGCCGTTCACCGGCATCCTCTATGCCGGCCTGATGCTGACCGCGGACGGTCCCAAGCTCATCGAGTACAACACCCGCTTCGGCGACCCGGAGGCGCAGGTGCTGATGCCGCGGCTCGCCTCCGACCTGGTGCCGGCGCTGCTCTCGGCCTGCGACGGCGACCTCACCGGCGTCTGCCTGGAATTCGACGCCTCGCGCGCGGCGCTGACCGTGGTGATGGCGGCGGCCGGCTATCCCGGCACGGTGGTGCGCGGCTCGACGATCCGCGGCATCGCCGATGCCGAGCGCGACGGCGCCCTGGTGTTCCAGGCCGGGACCCGGGCCGAGGGCGAGGCCATCCTCGCCGACGGCGGCCGGGTGCTGGCGGTCACCGCGCTCGGCGACAGCGTGCTGGAGGCGCAGGCGCGCGCCTACGCGG
>NZ_VRUV01000835.1:0-1348 GCF_008039455.1 Methylobacterium sp. WL116 | reverse complement strand
GCTGGCCGACGCCCTCGAGCGCGCCAACGACGACCTCGCGCTCGCCAACCGCAAGCTCACCGACGCGCAGGCCAAGCTTGTCCAGGCCGCCAAGATGGCCTCGCTCGGCGAGCTGGTCGCCGGCATCGCCCACGAGATCAACAACCCGCTGGCCTTCATCCTCGCGCATCAGGGCACCGTCGAGCGCGTGCTCGGCGAGCTGCCGATGCCCGAATCCGACCCCGCGGCGCAGAAGGGCCTGGCCAAGGCGCGCGACCGCGTCGGTGCGATGCGCATGGGCCTGACCCGCATCCAGGACCTGGTCCTGAACCTGCGCAAGTTCTCGCGGCTCGACGAGGGCGAGCGCTCCCTGGTCAACGTGCCGGAGGCGATCGAGACGGTGCTGGCGCTGATCCAGCACAAGCTCGGCTCGCGCATCGCCGTCGAGCGCGACTTCGCGGGGCGCCCCGAGATCCATTGCACCCCGGCGCTGCTCAACCAGGTGGTGATGAACATCCTGGGCAACGCCGCCGACGCGATGCCCGAGGGCGGGCGGATCCGCGTCGTCACCGAGACCACGCCCGAGACCGACCTGATCCGGATCAGCGACACCGGCCCCGGCATCCCCGAGGACCTGCGCGAGAAGATCTTCGAGCCGTTCTTCACCACCAAGCCGGTCGGGGCCGGAACCGGGCTCGGCCTCGCGATTGCCTACAGCGTGGTTCAGGCGCATAGCGGCTCGCTCACGGTGGAGACGGCTCCCGGCGGCGGGGCCTGCTTCGTGATCGGGATTCCGAGGCAGACGGCGACCGTATGACCAGAGGCACGATCCTGGCCGTCGACGACGAGCCGGACATCCTGATCGCCCTCGAGGACCTGTTCGAGGACACCTACCGCATCGTCACGACGACGAAGCCGGTGGACGCCCTCGCCATCCTGCGCGACGATCCCGACATCGCCGTCGTCCTGTCCGACCAGCGCATGCCCGGCATGACCGGCGACGCGCTGCTGGCCGAGATGCGCGGGTTCCACGAAGCCCAGGCGATCCTGCTCACCGGGTACGCCGACATCACCGCCGTGATCGGCGCGCTGAACCGCGGCGGGATCAGCGGCTACGTCGCCAAGCCCTGGGACGCGGACCTTCTGCGCGGCACCGTGCGCAACGCCTTCGAGCGCCATGCGCTCGGGCGGGAGCTCGCCACCGAGCGGGCCCTGCTGCGCGGCCTGCTCGACCATTCCGAGGACGCGATCTCGTTCAAGGACGCGGCCGGGCGCTTCCTGCGCCTCAACGCCCGAAAGGCGGCGCTGCTCGGCCTCGACGTCGCGGGCTGCCTCGGCCGCAGCGAAGCCGAGCTGCCCGGGACGCGCG
>NZ_VRUV01000834.1:0-1352 GCF_008039455.1 Methylobacterium sp. WL116 | reverse complement strand
GGCACGGCGCTGATGCGGGCGAGCCTCGCCGCGGCGACGGCGGCCGGCGAGGGCCTGGTGATCCTGGTCGGCGACGCGCCGTTCTATGCCCGGTTCGGGTTCTCGCCGGTGCTGGCCGAGCATCTGGTCCTGCCCGGCCCGGTCGACCCGGCCCGCTTCCTCGCCCTCGAGCTGAAGCCGGGCTTCCTCGCCACGGCCCGCGGGGCGGTCGCGGCGATCCGCACCGGCTGAAGCCTCGCTCAGAGCCGCGCGATGTAGGCGGCGAGGTCGGCGATCTCGTCGTCCTTCAGCGTCTGCGCGACCTCGTTCATCGCCGGGTCGTAGCCGGGCCGGGCGTTCGAGCGATACGCCGTGAGCGCCGCCTTGAGGTAGTCCTCGCGCTGGCCGCGGATGCGCGCGAGCGCGTCGCGCCCGGTCAGCTCGGCCCCGTGGCAGGACTTGCACTGGTGCTTGGACACCAGCGCCTGCGCCCGCGCGAGGAGTGCTGGATCGGGCGGGCCGCCGGCAGGGACCGGTGCGGGCAGGGCGCCCACCGCGTCGGCGAAGCCGCGCAGGTCGTCGTCGGACAAAGCCGACGCCATGTCGTTCATCGGCGGCGCCTCGCGCTGCCGCTCCCGGAACTGGAACAGCTGCGTGACGACGTAGTCGGGCATCTGCCCGCCGAGCGAGGGCACGCCCTCGGTCCCGGAGGTGCCGCGCTCGCCGTGGCAGGCGAGGCAGGGCACCAGCCGCTCCCCCAGCGGGGCGGACGTCGCCGTCCCGAGGAGGAGCGTCGCGAGGAGGAGGGCCGGGGCGATCGCGCGGCTCATTGCGCGGCGCTGATCCGGTAGATCGCGCCGTTGTAGTCGTCCGAGACCAGGAGTGCCCCGTCGTCGGCCACCAGCACGTCGACGGGGCGGCCGACATACTTGTTGTCCTGCAGGAAGCCGGAGAGGAACGGCTCCACCGAGGCGACCTTGCCGTCGGAACCGAGGCGGGCCACCACCACGTCGCCGCCGAGCTTGCGCGTTCGGTTCCACGAGCCGTGCCGGGCGATGAACATCGCGTTCCTGTAGTCCGCCGGGAACATGGCGCCGGTGTAGAAGCGCAGGCCGAGCGAGGCGGTGTGGGGGCCCAGCAGCGCCGCCGGCGCCGTGAACTCGGCGCAGGAATGGCCCCAGCCGTATTCCGGATCGGTGAAGGTGCCCTGGTGGCAGTACGGGAAGCCGAAATGCTGCTTGCCCGGCTCGGTCAGCACGTTGAGCTCGTCGTTCGGGATGTCCTCCGACACCCAGTCGCGGCCGTTGTCGGTGAACCACAGCTGCTTCGTGATCGGGTTCCAGTCGAAGCCGACGGTGTTGCGCACCCCGCGG
>NZ_VRUV01000833.1:0-1353 GCF_008039455.1 Methylobacterium sp. WL116 | reverse complement strand
CCTGGATCTCGGCGGCCGCCCGGCGGCCGCCGAGATCCAGGATGCGGTGCAGGACATCCGCCAGCGCCAGCGCGAGCTCGGCGAGAACGCCGGCGCCAGCGTGGTCGCGACCATGCGCGAGGACATCGCCCGCCGCCTCGACGCGACGGTCGAGGACACCGCGCTGCCGGACACCGCGGTGTCCGAGCTGCGCCGCGAGACGAACCGGCTTCGCGAATCGATCGGCCATCTCGCCACGCGGCGCGACCTCGGCGCCCTGGAGCAGGCGGTGATCTCGCTGGCCAGCGGCGTCGAGCGCGCCGGAGCGCCGGCGGACCTCGCCGCCATCGCCGAGCCGATCGAGCTGATCCGCGCGCAGGTCGAGCGACTGGCCGACGACGTGGCCGAGAACGTCCACACCCGCGTGGCCGGCGAGGTCGAGCGCCTCGCCTCCCGGCTCGATGCCGTCGTCGCCACCGGGCACGGCAGCGCCGTCGATCACGACGGGCTCAAGCACCTGTTCGACGAGATCGAGGAGATCCGCCGCCTGATCGCGGCGCTCGCCGGGCCGGAGCGGATCCAGAGCCTCGCCGCCGGCGTCCAGGCGATCAGCGCACAGATCGCCCAGCTCCAGAAGGCCGCGACCGCGGGCAGCGACACCGCCCTGCGCCCGCTGCTGGAGGAGATCCGCAGCGGCCTCAACGCCAGCGTCCCCGCCCCGGCGGCGCTGGTCGACCAGATCGACGCGATCGCCTCGAAGCTCGACGCGATGCAGGCGGGCGCACACGGCGCCGACGCGGCCAGCTCTCAGGCGATCCTCGGGCGGATCGACGCGCTGTCGGACAAGGTCGACCGCGTCAGCACCCAGCCGGTGGGCGACCTGATCGGGCGCCTGGAAGGCCTCGGCGAGAGCCTGCGCATGCCGGCGATGCCGGGCGGCGACGTCGCCTCGATCCACGCCATGCTGCGCAACCTCGCGGAGAAGGTCGACCGCGTCGGCGCGCGCTCCGGCGACGACGGCCTCGACGCCCTGGAAAAGCAGGTGGTGTCGATCGCCGACCGGCTCGACGCCCGCAGCGGCGACCCGACGCTCGCAAGCCTGGAGCGGTCCATGGGTGACCTGCTCAAGCAGGTCTCCGCGCTCCGCGACGAGGCACCGATCGAGGCCGCCGTGGCCCGTGCCACCCGCAGCGCCGTGGCCGATTCGATCGGCGGGCGCGGGAACGCCGAGACGAGCGAGTTCGGGCTGCTGCGCGCCGGCCTCGCGGACATGCAGGCCCGGCAGGCGGCGTCCGACCAGCGCCTCGCCACGACGCTCGAAGGGGTGCAGACCGCCCTCGAGCGCCTGACCGGGCGCCTCGATGCGCCCCCGGC
>NZ_VRUV01000832.1:0-1360 GCF_008039455.1 Methylobacterium sp. WL116 | reverse complement strand
CCCCATCCCGGCCCGCCGGCCGGCGACCGCGCCCTTGGCCGAGGCCTCCGCGTCGCGGACCTGCTGCCGGTGCAGGATGTGCTCGACGATCTGGGCGAACAGGAAGCCGCCACGCGCCGCCTCGACCTCCGCGCGGAGGTCGGCGTCGCGAATGCCGGCCAGTCTGTCCTCGATCCCCATGCCCGTTCCGAAACTCCGCGACCGCGCTGCGCGGACCATCCCTGCCCGGGCCGCACCTGCAAGCGCCCGATCCCGCGGCCGCATCGGGCCGGGGCACGATGGTCATGACACGATTTGCCGGCCCGGAGTCCCCGGGGGCGGGCGGGTTATCCCGGCTATCCACGCTTCCCCTCCCCCCAAGGTTCGCGGGCGGCGTCCCCCAGGGTTTCGCGGGCGGCGTCCGATGCGTGGGGGTGGGTCGATGCGCGCCGCGCAGAGTTCGATGCGGGGTCGCGACCGCCGGCCGGCCACGCAGAGTTCGATACGCGCAGGGGCCGCCGACTTGTCCCCATTCCCCACCGCCCTTGGCGTGAAATCACGCCGAATCGCATGCGGATCCACGCAGACTCCGATGCGGCCTCCCGGGATTCCCACGCAGACTCCGATGCGATCCCACGCAGAGTCGGATGCGGACCCACGCAGAGTCGGATGCGGGAACCCCCACCAAGCCATTGTCGAGGAAAGTGTTTTCGGCGCCCTATATAACCTTCAGAACAGACTCTCTGAGAATCCTTTCTGATAGATTTCCTAGGCCTCCTGCGGTGTCGTTCGCTTTGGCGAACACCCCGAAACCCTCAGAATGTCCACTTGGAACACATGGAATATGCCGCTTTTGTCCCCAAAGGCGCGCCGGAAGCGCGGAGCCGGACCGGGAGCGGCGGCGTGCGCCGCGAGGCTCGCGCAGGTGATTTCGCGGCCGTGCCGGTCTACCCCTGCGGCCGGTGGGCGTCGGGCAGGCCGACCCCGTGAGGAGCCGTGACGCATGGCCGAAGCGCCGCTCGATGCCTTGAGGCGGGTGATGGCCGCGCTGCGCGATCCGAACCGCGGATGCGCCTGGGACGTAGCCCAGACTTCGGCGAGCATCGCGCCCTACGCCCTCGAGGAGGCCTACGAGGTCGTCGACGCGATCGCGCGCGGCGATCTCGGCGACCTGCGCGAGGAGCTTGGCGACCTGCTGCTGCAGGTGGTGTTCCACGCCCGGATGGCCGAGGAGGCCGGCGCCTTCGATCTCGACGACGTCGCGCGCACGATCGTGGCGAAGCTGGTGCGGCGGCACCCGCACGTGTTCGAGCCCGACGGGACCCTGCTCCCGGCCGGCAGCCCGCGCCGCGACGCGCGCGCGGTCGAGGCGCAGTGGCAG